>JAOZSB010000044.1 GCA_029939895.1 Desulfobacterales bacterium | reverse complement strand
CTCATAGCCTCTTGCTTGATTTGGCTACAATAATTAATTTAGAAACAGCTCCTAAAAGAATCAATTCTATCTGAAAGTGATGGGCCAAGGATAAAACCAGGATTTATAGTAACCAAATCCCATCTATTTTGATATTTGGATATTTCATAAGCTGTCTCCTCTGCAAGCTTCTTTGAAAAAGAATAAGGATTATTTTTTATACTGCTTGCTGTATTCCACGTTTCTTCATTGAGTTTTTTATTTGTGGTTTCAGTTGCATCTTGGTAAATACTGGCACAACTTGAAGTAAGCACAACGCGTTTTACGCTCTGAGTCTTATTCACTGAATTAAGTATGTTTTTTGTGCCTTTCAATGCCGGATCTATTAATTCTTTTTGTGGATTTTTTATACCAAATATTTGAAATGGTGATGCAGTATGAAACACAACTTCACAATTATTCATTGCTTGATCAAAAGAACCTTGTTCTAATAAATCCGCTTCATAAAGTTCTATAGTACCTTTTCCTTCATCACATAGTTTAATAAGGTGTTTGTTTTTTTCTGTGTTTGATTTGTTCCTGACAGTAGCGCGCACGTTCAAGCCTTCATCAAGTAACTGTTTGATGATCCATGAAGCTAAGTAGCCGGTTCCACCTGTTACTAAAATTGGTGCTGTTTTATCGATTTCTTTACTCATAATTACCACCTTTTTTTAATTGATCTAATCATAAATTAACGTCCCAATAAACTTAAATTTAGTTCAACGCTTTTGAAAGTTTATCCCTTTGGTAAACTCGTGAAATAAGCTGAATGCTCTTTTTCAAAAGGCCAAACCTCATATGTCTATCTGAATTTTAAGGGAAAAATCTTTGTTTCCCTATCATATAATAATTTGTGCGATCATTGCGTACCTTCTCTTTCACAAAAGTAGTTTACGTTTAATTTACCCCTGTATTGATTGAGCGGTCAGTCAATGCAGGGGTAAAAAAAATTACCCTTTTATCGAATCCCAGCTCATTTCATAGGATATTTTCTTCAACATATCTACATCCATCTCAGGGTTATTGAGTATAAATTGAGTTGTTACCCTGGTCTGATTTGACATATAACTAATCATAAAATCTAATGGAACATCTTTTAATATCTCTTCTTTTATAGCATCTTCTACAGTCTCAATAAATAAATTGTAATACTTATAAGCTTCTTCCTGTGTAATTGCATTAATATATGGAGAATAATCAAAATAATTTAAAAAAATAAATTTCTGGGGATTTTCTAAGCCCCATTCAATCATTCTCATAAAATAGTGTTTTAATTTACTTTTAATTGATGTTACACTTTCCAGATCATTATTAAGAGCATATCCTATACTTTTTTTAACTTCATAATAAAGAACATTAATCAGTTCTTCTTTTGTTTTAAAATAATGAAATAAAGTACCGCTTGCAACACCCGCTTTTTTAGAAATCTCTGCCGTTGATGTTCCATGAAATCCTTTTTCACTCAAAATGGCCAGAGCGGCATCAAGTATTGCTTTTTGTTTGTCAAGAATTTTTTTTTTCTTTTTATTCACAATTCACCTTGATTGACTAGTCACTTAAAAATTTTAATACATATATTCCAAAATGTCAAATTTTTCTTTATTGCCCCTGGCGTTAGTAAAAACTCAATGTCATGAACTTAAGGACAGCAAAAGTGGCTTAAGCTATTAAGAATATAATATAAAACAGCTTGATTTATAAGGAGCGAGTTGGTACATTCTTTATCAATATCAAATCACTTTTTTATCATGAAAGGAGTACCTTCTGTCAAAATAACGTTCCGATACCCGCCCCCATGCAATGAGTTTCTCTTTGGCAAACCCTTGCAATTCTGACAGCCGGCAATCCCTTTGCAACTAGTGTCCCAAAGATTGTACCCATAGCAGAAACTACAGCTTAATTTTAAGTCGCTCAAGCTGGGTTCCTTCAAGGCGGTATAAATTAGCAAATGCTTTTCTGTAGTCAATGATAGCTTCGATCTCTCCGATTTGGCTGGTGATCATATCGCGTCTGGCCTGGGCAACAAGAAAAGTTGTGGATTTGCCGATGCGAAATTTTTCCATTTCTATCCCCAGGATTTTCTCCCGAAGTATCAGTGTTGCTTTTGTGGCTTTTATCCCCTCGAATGTACGATTTACATCTATAATGGCCGAGCGGACATCAACCTGAATAAGCTGTTCCATATTTGTTAAGGCAAACATGGTTTGCTTTTTTGAAAGAAGCTGCTGGCGGTGTTTGGCCTTTGCATTTCTAGTCCCAAAGGGGAACTCAAATTGTATGCCCATTCCATAGGAAACACCTTTGCCGTCCTCATCGCTCTTGTATGAAAAAGAATTTGCATAGCGTGATCCACCAAGGCTGACAAAAATATCGAGTTTAGGAAGCAATCCATTTCGGGTACTCACCAGTTCCAGGTCGCCTTGTTCTGCCTTGAGTCGAGCCTGTCTGATATCAGCACGTTTTTTAAGGGCAGTGTTTACATGTTCTTCTATTGTGGCAAGCTGATCAATATCAGTTTCAGGAGTATCAAGGAGGTCTAATCTGCTGTCCCAGTTAATCACTTTTTTATGTGAACTTAAAAGGCGGATTAAATTGATTCGCTGTATGCTGAGAGTGCACTGTGCGTCAATAAGCTGTTCAAGGCGGCTGGCGGCTTCTGCCTGTGCAGATGCCAGTTCTGTACCTGGAATTTTTCCCACACGTATGCGTTCTTTTACTTCTATTACCTGATTGTTTGCAATATTAAGCGATTTTTCATAAATATCCATTGACCGTTCAGCAAGAATATAGTTCCAGTAGGACTCTTCAACTTGAGTGATTAAAGCTTCTGCGACACCTTGTAGTTCGTGAATCGATATTTTTGTTTCTAATCTTGCGCTTCGCAATAGAGCCAGGTTGGCATCAAGACCTCTGTTCTTAAGAAGTGATTGTGTTACAGTAATACCAATGTCACCAGTTTTATTTTTGCTTGTGGTTGAATTTTCTTTGTTTAAAATATCTCCCTGGACGTCAACCTCAATTGTAGTACCGGTTGGCAGATATTCCTTTACTTGTACTTCAGCGGTTGCTGAATCAGAATCAGGAGAGGTGCTGGACTGTTGATCGCTTCCATCGGGCGTGATGTTCTCCCGTTGGCCGGAAAGTGACACAGAAATCTCAGGGTCAAAGACTGCCTCCTGCATCTCTTCTGAAGCTGCACTGATCTTTGGAGATAGCCGATCAAGTTGAAAACTTGCATTGTTTTCAAGTGCCATTAATATGGCTGAGTGCAAGGTCAAAGAAAGAGTTGTCTCGGTGGTTTTGGCGTTTTTGTCATTGAATTGCTGCTTTCTAAAATTATTTTGCTCTGGATCATCGTTTGAACCTGTTTCAACTGCCTGGGGTGCAGTGATTTGTTTTTCTTCCGATGCAAAGATTTGCCGGGAGAAGATAAAAACAAATGCAAAGATAATTAGTAGTAAAGAAACATGTTTGTTTTTCATAAAAAAAGTCTTTCTATTCGTAACGTAAAGCCGTGATTGGGTCTAATCTTGCTGCACGAAGTGCAGGGTAGTAACCAAAAAAAATTCCCACAGATGTTGATACGCTAAGTGAAAGCACAATGCTTGATGTTTCAATGACGGTCTGAAAATTTGTAAACTCTTTTAATGCAATAGCTGCAGCAAACCCTGTGACAATGCCGAGTAATCCTCCGATTGCGCTGATAAGAATTGATTCCAGCAGAAACTGGCGGAGGATATCCCTGTCCTTTGCACCTATGGCCTTGCGTATACCGATCTCCCGTGTGCGCTCTGTTACCGTAACCAGCATAATATTCATTATACCGATGCCTCCTACGATCAAAGAGATGCTTGCTATGCCACCGAGTAGAATGGTGAATGTGCGTGTAAACGTAGATGCCATGTCAATGATTTCAGCCTGGTTGCGGACATGAAAATCATTTTCTGCATCATCAATAATACGGTGTCGCTTTCGAAGGAGTTTGCTGATATCATCTTCAACCCTTTTTAAATTTGCATCTGGTGCTGCTTTAATGTCAATTTCATTCAAATGAGCCTGACCAAATAATTGTTTCATGGCTGTGGGATAGGGAACAACAACAATTTCATCCGGGTTAAACCAGCCTTGGTCGCCCTTTGGCTTTAGCACGCCCACCACTTTAAAATTCACATTTTTAATACGGATATGCTCATCAATTGGATTCTGGTTTTTAAAAAGCAGTTCAGCCGTGTTCGCACCAAGTATTGCCACGCGGGAAGTGCGTTTTTCTTCATTTGCAGTCAACCCTCGTCCTTTGTCAATTTCAAAGTTTCGTATATCAAAGTAAGTTAAGGCAGCACCGCTAATGGTTGTGTTTACATTTTCATTATAATAGGTGACCTGTGCTCTTCCTCTTACAAGGGGCGAGACTGCTGCAATGCCGTCAATGGTGCTGATAATTGCCTGTGCATCTTTGATGGTCAGGCTTTCCCGTGACCCTGACCGCACACCACCTCTGCGCTCACCACCGGGCCTTACTACCAGTAAATTTGTACCCATTGCAGTTATGCGTTCCATGATCTGTTTTTTTGCTCCAGCCCCGAGTGCCAGCATGGAAATTACAGCACCAACACCGATGATAATTCCCAGCATAGCCAGGAGTGTTCGGAGTTTGTTGGCTAAAAGGCTTTTAAGGGCAACCTTGATGATTGTCCACAGGAGCATGGTTAGTATCCTTCCTCAACTTTACCGTCTCGAATATGGATTTGCCGTCCGCAATAACTTGATACGTGGCTGTCATGGGTTACCAAAATAATAGTTCGCCCATTTGCGTTGAGTTCTTGAAAAAGTGATAATATTTCATCACCAGTTTTAGTGTCCAGGTTTCCGATTGGTTCATCAGCCAGGATGATGGCCGGATTTGTGACAATAGCTCGGGCAACGGCTACACGCTGGCGTTGCCCGCCTGATAATTGATTTGGCTCATGGGCCATTCGGTCTGATAAACCAACGGTTTCAAGAGCCTGCGTCGCAACCGCACTGGCCTCTTTGTTTCCAGCATAGAGCAATGGCAGCTCAACATTTTCAAGTGCGGAAATGCGTGGCAGTAGATTAAAGGACTGAAACACAAAGCCGATTTTCTGGTTTCGAATAACAGCCAGTCGATCCTTGGACAGGCTGGAGACATCGTCCCCTGCAAGAACGTATTTCCCTTCATCAGGCGTATCAAGGCAGCCGAGAATATGCATCAGTGTTGATTTACCGCTGCCCGACGGGCCGGTTATAGCTACCATCTCCCCTGCATCTATGGCAATGTCAAGACCCGCAAGAGCAGTAACAAGAGTTTCACCAAGGTGATATGTTTTATGTAGGTTGTTCGCCTTTATCATGACTAATGATATCCTGATAATCAGGTCTTATTTATGGGGGGAACCCGACCCTTTTTTCGACCCTGTTTTCATCATGCGCATCTGTCCACGTTTTCCATGGGGTTTATCTTTTTTATTGTTCTTGTCATTTTGCCATTGACTCTGTGTTTGTGTCGCAGGAATAATTACTTTATCACCCTTTTGCACACCAGAAACAATTTCAATGGAGACTCCGTCGGTCACATTAGTGGTAACGGCTCTGCTCTCAGTTGTTCCATCAGCCTTGACTACTGCTACAAACCGTTTATGCTGCTTCCGCTTAATTGCAGTAATCGGGACAAGAAGAATATCTTTTTTTTCAATGGCTGTAATTTCAACATTTGCTGTCATTCCAGGTTTTAGCAATTTACTGTTCTTCCCTTTTACTTCCACCTTGACTTCAAAGGTGACAACATTGGAGACGATGATGCCTTTTGTTGCAACACGATCCACAATACCTGGAAATCGAATATCTGGATAAGCATCAACAGTAATGCTGACGCGTTGCCTGTTCTGAATATGGCCAATGTCGCTTTCATCTACCGAAACAAGAATAAAAATGCGGGATAAATCAACAATAGTCATAACAGTAGTTCCCCCGCCTACATTGTTTATCCCGGATGCGATGATCTGCCCCTTTTGAACGTTATTTTCTGACACAATACCGCTGATTGGTGCTACAACCGTGGTATCGGCAAGGCGTTGCTCTGCATCTGAAAGGCTGATCTTGTCTGCTTCTACCTGTGCTTCTGCAATTTTAATCTCCTGGCGTTTGGTGTCAATTTCAATAGCCTGAGTACTCAGGTCTTCCGTACGAGCTTTTGTGGTTTCGCTTTCTGCCTCTGCCTGGGCATATAGAGTGCGGGCAACATCAAGTTCTTCAGGGCTGGCCATGTGTTTTTTTAGAAGTTGTTCAACCCGCTTTAACTTGGATTTGGCTTCAGTCAATTTTGCTTGAGACGATGCAATAGCAGCTTTGGTTCGTATCTTTTCGGTAGCGAGTTCCCGTTTCGCAACTTTTAAATTCAGGTTGGATTGTGTCAGTCGTGCCTGTGAAACCGCAAGCGCGACCTTGGCGCGTTTAACAGAGCGTTTTTCATCTTCAGGATTAAGTTGAAGCAGGATGTCGCCTTTTTTTACAGTGTCACTAACATCAAGGGGCAGGCTCGTGATTTCTCCACTGGCCTTGCATTTAATTTCAACTTCCTGCTCAGGAACAACTCGGCCTGTTGCTTCAATAAGCAGGCGAATATCACCAGTTTTTAGAATAAAAATTTCTTCTTTGTTTTCAGCATCTCCTTCACCTTTGCCACTTGATCCAGAAAAAAATAAAAAATATGCAGTACTCGATGCAACAAGGACAATGAAGATAATGATGGTAAGTTTTTTCAAAACAAAATTCCTTTTTTTTGTTTTTTCTCAAATCTTAAATCCATGACCCTTGAATAGATTTAAGAAGTATAACTATACTTCATGCTTTCCCCTTGCATCAATCTTTGGAGAGTGTTGAACCGATTCCAAAGTTTGATGAAATTTATAATCAATCCTCACTCACTGTTGTATTCTTAGCTGCCGTATTTGGAAATTTTTCATCAAATTTAACCTGGTTCTCAATCGTATCGATTCCTGTTTCTGTGAGAATGGCAAAGGACGCAATATATGGGTGGGACTCATAGGATCTTCCGAATTCTATGAATCTGCATTTCTCAAGGTATGCCATATTCCAGTTCAGATCCTTTGGTTCAATTTTGCAATTCTCCGAGATATGGGACAGCTCAACTGGTGCATTTGGCATAAATTTGAATTGGTCGTATAAAAAAAGCATCACAGTTTTTCTTAACAAAAATTGATCCATTCTATTATCTCCTGGTCATCATTGTTTTTTAAAAGTTGGACCTGACTAATAAATTACAATTCACCCACAGGTTATTTACAATTTATATCATAGCTGGATGAAGCCCTGTTTCTTGAATTTATCAGAACATTTAATTAATTTATATAATATGGATGCGAAAGTCAAATTTGTTTAAACCGAAGGCGCATTTATTGTTGAAATATGTACTTTGTTTTGTTATGTCCAAAATATGAAAATTATCGAACCGTCCCATGAAATTTTGTATATGCCCCCGGGTGAAGAAATGCTCAAGTTGATTGAGCTTGCCGGCAGGACTTGCTACAAGTCCGAGGACAAGATCACCCTGGACTCTGCTTCGGGTTTTGTAAACCGGATAATGAAATCCGGTCACCACAGCGTTATTGAACATATGAATATTACCGTCAGGTTCATTTGTGATCGTGGTGTGACCCATGAACTTGTTCGTCACAGACTGGCTGCATACAGTCAGGAAAGTACACGGTATGCCAATTACTCCAAGGATAAATTTGGCAATGAGATAACCGTGATAAAGCCCCTGTTTTTTGAAGAGGGGACACAGGTCTATGAAACCTGGAAAACAGCCATGGAGACCACGGAAAAGCACTACCTGGCTCTTCTTGAAGCTGGTGCAAAGGCAGAAGAGGCCAGAAGCGTGCTTCCCAACAGTCTTAAGACCGAAATTGTAATGACTTGCAATGTCAGGGAGTGGCGGCATGTGATCGCCCTGAGATCCGCCAGGGCAGCACATCCTCAAATTCGTCAGATCATGCGGCCTTTGCTTAAGGAGTTTAAAGAAACCATTCCAACTCTGTTTGATGATCTGTATGACAGATTCCCGGGTTAGCTTATTTAGCCTGTGATTGAACGGTAATCAGCCACAATGGTTGTTTCTGATAGCTGACAGCAAATACAATACTAAACAAAAGTCTTAGAATTTTTTGGAGAATGATCATGGAATGGATGATGAGTTCAGAAATATGGCTTGCCCTTTTCACTTTGACAGCCCTGGAAATAGTCCTTGGTATTGACAACCTGATATTTATTGCCATACTCGTAGAAAAATTGCCGCAGGAGCAGCAGCGGTTCGGCAGAACCATAGGTCTTGGTCTTGCCATGCTTACTCGGATTGCCCTTCTTTTTTCACTGACACTTATCATGAAATTAACAGCTCCATTGTTTTCTGTCTTCGCAATTGAAATTTCCGGCAAGGATATAATAATGCTCGGAGGCGGGCTGTTTCTTTTGGGCAAATCTACTCTGGAAATTCACGGCAACCTTGAGGGCGAGGAGGAAGCCCACGCAAAATCCGGTGGCAAGGGAACGCTTATTGGAGTGGTTGTTCAAATTATGGTGATTGATATAGTCTTTTCTCTGGACTCGGTAATAACTGCAATTGGCCTTGCAAAAAATGTAGGTGTTATGGTTGCAGCGATTATTATAGCTGTTGTAGTGATGATGCTCGTGGCTGGAAAAATAAGCGATTTTTTGAAGGAACATCCAACCATAAAGATTTTAGCCTTGAGTTTTCTGCTTTTAATTGGGATGTCACTTATTGGCGAGGGACTCGATTTCCATATGCCCAAGGGTTATATATACTTTGCAATGGCATTTTCTGCTTTCATAGAAATTTTGAACACCAAGGTAAGAAAAAATACTGCAAAGCCCGTGAAGCTGCGAAAGGCGTATAGTGAAGATGAGTAGTCGGGATGGAGTGCGCTTTTAAGCTCCAGTCAATGCATGAATACGATTGAAGGTTCTTTTTAAAAGTAAAGGTGTGGGTCACCCTACTGCTATCAAATTCTTCTGGGTTTGAAGTTGACGTTTGAAAGCCATCAAGTCCACCTGCTGTTTTCTATCGAACTGAGTGGCTTTTTGTTTCTGTTTGCTTTTGAACTTTGTTTCATCTGCTATTTGTGTGCGCTTAAAGCTTGTTTCTGTCTTATGCTTTCCTAATTTAGATATGTTTACAGTGTATGATGATGAGGATGTATTTTTTGATTCTGTTGTTTCTGTCTTCTGGGGCTGGGCGGAGCTCAGGTTTTCGGCAACTGCAACGGCCGTATTTAATCCTGCATTAGTTATGGCATAATTATTATTAGCCATAATACCCTTCTCCGTCATGTTACGTTAAATTGTTAATGTTCAATTCCGGTTGTTAACCGGCAACCCTGCCCGATGCATTATAAGTCTGCTCTTCTACTGGAGTAGGCGGTGCTGGCGCTTCTTCATTTGCCAGGCGCGCCTGCGCTTCTGCTGAAATTTCTACTGTATCAGCACTCCTTTGCGGAGGAGCGGCTGGCGGTGGTGCCTGCTCCTGTGGCGGTGACTGTGCATATGCATTTGTTGCTTCAACTCTTGCTGATAGTACCTGGTTGGTCTCCATTTCGACCTCCCTGTTATTTCACTTAGGAAAACATATCCCTAAAATATTATTATGTTAAATATATTATAAACCATCAAGTCATCGTAGTCAAGATAAAAAATGCACAAGAAATATGAAATATGTCTTCTTTTTCAACACATTAATTGTAAGGTTTGTTGCTTGACAATATAGCCATTATCATTTATATATAAATTATCATTTCAATATTATTATCAAAATTGAAAGCCCTGAAAATATTAGACATGCATTTATAAGCCCCGGTTTTTAAATTTTTTTAGATCAGTACTTTTTGGGTTTAACCTAATTGTTTTGACTTGATCTGGTGTATTTTGAGTAATTTTAATTTATATCAAAAAACTAAAAAATGATAACATTTGGAGACAATTATTATGTTCGAAGTCAGCCCTAATCCTCTGAAAAACAGGCTTTATATTACTATGGGAAGAGTCCGCAAGGATAAACTTAAAGACGTTGAACCTGTGGTAGAAAAAGCTGTAGAAGGCCTTGACTCAGGTTTCACCTGCGTTACACAGGTTATCGACCACAGGGAAATCGAAATAGCTGATGTTGAAAAAATTAAATTGATTCAAGACTATCTGGTGTCAAAAGGCATGGTAATGGTTGTCAGAGTAGGCTTAGACTCCGGCACAGAGCTGATTGATGAAATGGGACAGATAGCGGGTTATGAAGCACTCAATGCCAAATCACTTGAGGAAGCCGATAAAATGCTTGATGACTGGGAAGACAAAAATAAATAATAATAGCAGCACCCTAAGGTCAGGTTCATCTCAATGTGTCGGTACGATGCTTCGTGCCACATGGTAGGCTTATTTGCAAGGATACGGCGCATCGAAACCCCAAAGATATATTTAAAAACATATGCCTGCAATAGAATTGTTCACAGCAGGTATGATTTTTTGCGCCCTTATTATGGCAGGACTTTTTTATGATTGCAGTTGTTCAAAGGGTGGCGGAAAGCTCAGTTGCCGTTGATGGTGACGTGGTCGGAAGTATCAGCAGTGGACTCATGGTTCTGCTTGGTGTGGCAAAGGACGATGATGAAAAGGATGCTGATTATCTTGCTGAAAAGATTGCAAACCTGAGAATCTTTGAAGATTTAAAGGGCAAAATGAACAATTCCCTGATTGATATCAGCGGTGAAATGCTCATCATTTCTCAGTTTACACTCCTTGGCGATTGTAGAAAAGGACGGCGACCTTCTTTTATAAACGCGGCTGGCCATGAACTTGCCAACAGTCTGTATGAATATTTTATTGAAAAGGTATCACAAAAAGGCATCAAAACTCAAAAAGGTGTTTTCGGGGCCATGATGGATGTTTCACTTGTCAATTCCGGCCCGGTAACACTCATTGTTGAGTCAAAACAGGCATGATTATGAATAAGGTAAAATATCTGGCTTTACTTCTGATTTTTGTTCTCTCCTTTGCTTTATTTCCTGATACTATCCTGATTTATTCAGCACATGCTGCTGAAACACATCGTATTAAAACTTCATTTTTAAAAGGTTTAAAAGCAAAAATCGGTAAAAATGATGCAGTAGTTGTCGCAAGCCCGACTGGTAAAATCCTGCTTTCAAAAAATGGCAACAAGCGACTTATCCCTGCCTCCACATTGAAAGTTTTGACATCTCTTGCAGCATTTAACACTCTTGGAAAAGACTTTCGTTTTAAGACCGAGTTTTACCTTTCACCTGCTAATGACCTGAAAATTAAAGGCTATGGCGACCCGCTCCTGATCTCCGAAGCGATTGATCTGGCCTGCTTTGATATTGCAAATGTTGCAGCAAATAGAATTAAGAGTGAAATAAATGGCACTGCAATAAGCAAAGCATTGCGTTTCAAAAGCATTATTGTGGATGATACGTATTTTAAAACGTCAATAGATATACCCGGCATCCTTGAGGCAGATCCGACGAATAATCCCTATGATGCACCTCTGGGGGCACTGAGTGTAAATTTTAACACGATTTTTTTTATCAACGGCAAATCAGAACATCCCTTGAGTGCTGAATCACAAACCCCTCTGCTTCCCTTTGTTTTAGGCTGGGTTAAAGAATCAGGACTCGACAAGGGCCGAATAATACTTTCCCACAAAGGTGGCGAGCCTGCACTATATGCAGGCGCACTTTTTGCTTATTTTCTTGAAAAGCATGGTGTCAAAAATATCAATGGCGTAAGCAGAGGAAAAGTAAATTTAGAAGACAGGCTTATTTATACTTATACTTCGATTTTTACCCTTGAAGAGGCTGTGCAGAGGCTGTTGAGATTTTCAAATAACTTTATGGCCAACCAGGTCGTGCTGGCAATAGGTGCTAAAGTTGCCAACTCTTCTGCTTCTCCAGGTTCTTCTCCTCAGCCTGGTGATATTAAGAAAGGAGTTGCACAGATCAGGGCCTATGCTGCAAAGGAACTCGGAATTATCAATCTGCCAGTTGTGGAGGGATCAGGTATTTCACGGCAGAGTAGAATTTCTGGGAGAGAAATGCTGAAGGTTCTTGAAAAATTTGCACCACACAAAGAACTCATGCGTAACAAAGGGGTTGAGTACTACAAGACAGGAACCCTCAATGGTATAAGGACCAGGGTTGGGTATATAAAAAATGACAGGGATGAGTACTACAGGTATGTTATTTTTTTCAATACAAAGGGCAAGTCGAGTACCCGGTTTGCAGGAAAATTGATAAAAGGGCTTACCCCCTGAACCTCGTAGAAAGGTCAGACCCCGCACTCGCAGGGGGGCTGCTTCCAAGAGCAAAGCGTTTTGTTGGGATTTGAGAAATATTGAAATCCTCATCAAAATAATCGTACAAGGTCATTTCATCAACTGCAAATTCAAAGACTCTCCCCATGGAACCGAATGTTCCAATGGTGTCTGGCATTGATGCTCTCCCGAAAACAGTCGAGATATAAGCAATTGCATCGGAAAGGCGTGCATATATATCATTATTGGATTTACTGCTATTGACAGCTTTTTTGAAGTATTTGAGAAGTGCACTTTCAACTATGGCACTGTCTTGATCCACATGTAGTAGAAAGCCTTCAAATGCTTCCCACAGAGTTATTCCCTCAATCCTTTTAACGTGGAGAAGCGTCAGCCGTACCTCTGGCAGGGAGAAGTAATTATCTGTTCTGGCGGCAAGATCCTTTGCCTTTGCCATGTCGTCAAGGGAAAAACCATATGATTCAGTGACATACCTGGGCGGTTTTGCATCACATTTGATACTAAACTTTTCCCTTTGATCATAAAACTGTGTTCCAGGCAGTAGCGATAAATTGTGAAATTGCAACCTGTGGGGGTTGATTTCTGCTGCGAATTTAAGGGTGTCCCTGAAACCTTCAAAGTTATCTCCTGGAAGGCCAATTACAATGTCGATTCTCATTTCTGTTTTTTTATTCACCCTGCGCAGGCGTACACTATTTGTTTTAAATTTATTAAGATCGGTCTTTCGATTAAGATTTTTTAATGCAGCAGGGTTTGAGGTCTGAAGGCCAAGGGCCAAGTAGCCCAGGAAGTCGAGTCGTGAAATCAGCTCAATTGTTTCATCATCTAAGAGTTCTACAAATATCTCAAAATCGAAAACTACACGATTTTTGTTATTCTTATTGATGTGTTCAAGAATTCTTCTGAACCGTTCCCTGTTTAAGTTGGAGATGGAATCGGTGTACCAGACTCGATTTACGCCGGAAGCCATAATCATGTCGAGTTCTTCAGTAACACGGGCCAATGGGAACTCCCTGACAATTTCGCCGCCACCCCATCCGCAGAATGAACACTTGAAAGGGCATCCCCGGTACGTCTGAAAGGCAAGGGATGTGCCAGTCGAGTTGAGCTGCATTGCGGTAGCTTTAAGGTCAATCGTTTCATCAAGAATAGGGGAGGGGACAAGGGCCAGATCCTTTATCAGTAAGGCTCTTGGATTTTCAAATACACCAGTGCCTTGCCTGTAGACGATTCCTCCAATACCCTCGAAACAACCATTAGAAGCAATGCAGGTAAGTATTTCTGCAAAAGTTTTTTCGCCTTCGCCTTTAACTGCAATATCCACTGCCGGGTTGGCTTTGAGTATTTCCACGCCAGTATACGATACCTCCGGGCCGCCAAGAACCATCAGTCCCTTGAATCCGGCATGCCTGATTCTATGCACAAACCCAAGAACCCATTCAATATTCCAGACATGGCACGAAAACCCCAGAACATCAGGTGCTGTGTCAAATATTTCTTGAAAAAGGGAATCCACTCCAGGATCATCATTCACGAACCTGGTTTTGATAGAAAAAGCACCATTAACGCCAGGGTCCTTGTCAGCATACGCCTTCAAGTAATACAGCCCCATGCCCATGCTTTCCGGTGGATTGTATCTGCCTATGAGTATTGCTTCCATTTTTGTAATGTATCGTTTAAGTCAGTGTTTGAGCAAGGGAAAAATGATTGGATTGGGTTTTAAATATCTGTAATTAATTTTAATTTATAGTCATAAAGATTTTTGAGGGGTTGGGGGAAACGTTTTTGAGAAAAAATTTCCCCCATTAAATTAATTAACTACAACTTCCTGGCAGAGCATGATGCTGGGAATGACTGTGTTTCTGCCGCTTTCTTTTGCTTTGTATAGGTTTGCATCTGCTTCTTTTATCATGGTTTCCTGTGTGCCATTTTTTTTCAGGCCTGCAACGCCGAAGCTTGAAGTAACTTTAATAGTGTCGGCTATGTTGGATTCGTCCTTTGGAATGTCCATATCTTCGATAATGCCACGGAGTCTGTCAGCAAGTTCGATTGCACGGGAAAGTTTGGTATCTGGTAGTACAATCACGAACTCCTCGCCACCGTATCTTGCGATGTAGTCGCTTGTGCGGATTGTGTCCTTTAAAATGGCTGAGACTTTTTTCAGGACTTCATCACCAGCCTGGTGTCCGTGGGTGTCGTTTACTTTTTTGAAAAAGTCGATGTCGAGCATTATGACAGAAAGGTCTTTATTGTATCTGTTTGCATTTGCAATGTTGTGGTCGAGCATTCTGGAAAGCTCACGCCTGTTGTAGCAGTCTGTAAGCGGGTCAAAGGAAGCTGCATTGCTCAGGGCTTTGATTTTTAAGTATTTTGACAGAGCTGCACCCAGGGTTTTAATAATTATTTCAATTATTTTTTTGTGGTGGTCGAGTATCTTTTTGTTTGGCAGAACATACAGCTTTGCATGATATTTTTTGTCAAATATCGTGTAGGAAATAAAGTCAGTGCTATTAAAAGTAATAGTTTCGTTAATTGAGTCGTCTGCATCCTGAAAATGGTGAACATCTAAGCTGCTGATGCCCCTGAAGTCATTCTTAACTACCTTTTCCATTGTATCTCTGTACATTTTCGGGTCAATCCAGACATTAACTTTGTCGTCTTCTTGAACTGCAAATGCGAACAAGGAGTAGTTGAGAACTTCCTTTAAACATGTGGATGCTTCGTGGAGTATGTCTTCAATGTCGTTTTTTTGTGTAATTCCGAGCATGTACCTACTTAAAGATTCAAAGTCGATTTTGCGTGTCATACCCAAAAACATTCCAGTGACTGTTGCCGCATTTCTAATAAAATTTTTTACTTTTCTTTCCATTTTATTTTGCCTCGCTGTATAATTGTGTTTTAAATAGTGTTGTCAATTAGGCGCTCTCAACATTTGTAATCTATTTATGCAAAGTTAAAGCCAAAACATGAATATGTAATTATTTCAGCGCTTGAAGTCAAAGTCAGGGGAAAAAAGTTCCTCTAAAACAAGCCTGAATCGGAAAAATATTGACAAATATGCCGGGATTCTGACGAGCCTTAAAATACCATGCTGATTCATTGACAATACCGTATTAACCCTTAAATTTAATAAATACGTGAACGAAAACAGCCCTAAGAGACTGTTAGTTTCAAAATATATTAAGTAGGAAAAAAATAGTTCAGAAAAAATAACTGGGGGAATAAATGACTTTCGAGACAAGAGAACAAGTATTTGAACGTGTTGCGGCAATGGAAAAACCAATATGCCCACACTGTAAACAGAAAATGTCCCTTTGGGAAGTCCCGCCCATAAACTTCAGCGACGGCCTGGGGTGGGGAGAGCCGTTTCTATTTTTATGTTTTAACGACGAATGCTCAATGTATGTTAATGGTTGGGATAATATCAGGGATAACTATGCACATAACGCATCCTACAGGTGCATAAACTACCCTGGAACAACAAATTTTGAATGTATGCCGGTTTTCAGCCCAATGGGTGCAAAGGGACAGATACTCGATGACGATGTACTCCTGCAACAGGAAGCACTCAAGGAGGCAACTAAACGAGGTTTTTCCATGCTTGCCGATGCTTATGTAGCTAAGGATGAGGAGCAGGCAATCAGGATTTTGTTTGATGGAACCGAGCCGGCAAGCGTACGGCTCAAGGCAGCTGAAATGATAGGCGATATTGGAACCATAGACGCTCTGGAGCCGATAAAAAATATAAAGTTCGGCAACCAGGTCATTGCAAGAATGGTCGAAGAGTCAGTAAAGAAAATCCATGAACGGACTTTTACGCGGGAGTGTCCATTCTGCGCAGAAATCGTGAAGAAACGCGCCAAGGTATGCAAACACTGTGACAAGGATATTGCAGGAAAGTAATGCACTGCGTGAGGAATTAAAATTCAGGGATTCCAAATGAAATCATGGCTCTAAATTTTACAATTGAAACTTCAAAACCGATTGAAGTAATTAATAATCAGATTTTAAAGATTCACGATTCTATTTATGTAGATAAATTGGGCTTTGAGCCCTCTTTCAGCGTTGAAGCATCAGGTTTTTTGGCTGAATTTACCGAACGGTTTGATAAAAAAAAAGACACATATCTGGTGGCTAAATTTAATGGCGATGTTGCAGGCTCGGTAATAGTTGACAGTCGCACGGAATTGCCTGACGTTGCCAGATTGCGCTTGTTTGCAGTGGATGAAAAGTATCAAAAAAATGGAATTGGCAAACAACTTCTTGCAATGGCAATAAACTTATGTAAAAATAACCAGTTGAAAGGGCTTTACTTGTTAACTTTCAGCATTCTGCCGATAGCAGGCGGGCTTTACGAATCAAAGGGATTTACCTTTGCCGGAGTTGAGAAAATCAATTACTGGGGCAGGGTGCTTGATGAAAAGAGATATGAGCTAAGCTTTGCATGAATCAGGCAGGGTCTAATCTTTTTGTATGAAAGAGACCGTAAATACCTACAACTCTTTTATATTTTGTTGTGGGCAAAAAATAAACACATAAATAGTCTGCCGTGGCAGTTTGAAAGGAATGTATAATAAATGGCGTTTACCATAGCACTTGCAGGCAAGGGCGGAGTCGGAAAAACTACTGTTGCCGGGCTTATTGTTAAATATTTGGAAAAAACAGGAAAAACACCGATTTTGGCGGTGGATGCAGACTCAAATGCAAATTTTAATGAAGTTTTAGGTCTCAAAATTGAAGATACCCTTGGAAAAGCAAGAGAAGATATGAAAAAGGGTGCTGTACCCGACGGTATGACCAAGGATGTTTTTATGTCGATGCGTATGGAGGAGGCCGTTGCTGAGGCTGAATCATACGATCTGATAGTGATGGGCCAACCAGAAGGATCAGGCTGTTACTGTGCTGCAAATACGTTGCTGACCGGCTTTCTGGAAAAACTCACAGGGAATTACAACTATGTAATTGTTGATAATGAAGCGGGAATGGAGCATATTAGTCGCCTTACAACCAGTAATGTTGATGTCCTGCTTGTTGTTTCGGATACCTCCAGAAGGAGTCTCCAGGCTGCGGTACGCATCAAGGAGCTTGCCGAGAACCTCCATATAGGTGTTGGCAGGAGTGCGCTCATAATAAATAAGTCAAAGCAGGAACCGAGCGAAACTGTAATGGATATAATCAATAAGGCCGGGCTGGAACTTGCAGGCACGATACCCGAAGATGATTCGATCTACGAGTACGATCTCAATGGCCGTCCGACGATAGAGTTGCCCGATGATACTGAAGTGGTTAAAGCAGCGTTTGGAATCTTTGATAGGGTTATCGGATGATCTGATAATCCCTGGATTGAGTGCCAACAAAACTGGATTCGTTTTTGATGACAGCTTTAAGCTGCATCAGACAAGATCGGAGCATCCTGAAAGACCGGAAAGGATGACAGCGATTTACAGCGGAATCAGAGATGCCGGACTCCTTCCCAAGCTTGAACTTATTAAACCCGTTACTGCGGAACTCGAATGGATAAAGACCGTCCATGATGAAAAATATATTGAAAGAATTCTACACGCCTCAAAAACCGGGGAAACAGAACTTGATAATCCCGACAACCATGTCTGTTCCAATACTTATGATATAGCCCTTTTAGCTGTTGGCGGAGTTCTGGCTGGTATTGATCATGTTATGACGGGGAAGGTTGATAACGTATTTTGTGCTGTGCGCCCACCTGGTCACCATGCTGAGTTTGACAAAGCAATGGGGTTCTGCTTTTTTGCAAACGTGGCTATTGGTGCAAAATATCTTCAGAAAAAATATAAAATAAAACGGGTGGGCATTATTGATATTGATGTCCACCACGGTAATGGAACCCAAAACGCTTTCCAGTATGATTCTTCTGTCTTTTATTACTCCATACATGAACATCCTTCCTTTGCTTTTCCTGGAACCGGCAGAGAATTTGAAGAAGGTGCTGGTTCTGGACTTGGATATACAAAAAACACCCCTGTGCTGCCCAATATGGGAGATGACGATTACATGAGGCTTCTTGAAAGCGACCTTGTGCCTGCTTTTGATTTATTCAGGCCTGATGTCATTCTTGTGTCGGCTGGTTTTGATGCACATGTTGACGATGAAATGTCGGATATGAGGCTGACAACCAGGGGGGATTCTGAGGTGATGAGAAAAATAACAGCCCTTGCCGACAAGTACTGCAACGGGCGGATTATTTCAGTGCTTGAAGGCGGCTACTGTCTTGGCAGGTTGCCGGAACTGGCACAGAAGCATATTAAGGTGTTGATGAATTTATAATTTGATTACTGATTTTTTAGAAATCAATAATCATAAATGCGGTTTATTGGAGAATAATAAGATGTTTTTAATTAAATCAATAACAAGAAAAGTTGTGACCCTGACTGCTGATGCTGAAATTGCTGAGGCAAAGAAGATAATGGAAGAAAAGAAGATTCGTCATGTACTAATCGTGGATGCGGATAACAAGCTTGAAGGGATCATTTCAGACAGGGATGTTCGCAGTGCATCTCCATCCTCCCTGCTTTCAGAAGAAGAAAGAGACAAGCGGGAAGAATTGCTTAGCAAATACAAGGTCAAAGACATAATGACAAAAAGGCCTGCGACTGTAAACCCAATGGATACGGTTCAGGACACTCTCCTGATGATAAACAGGACAAAAGTCGGTGCATTTCCTGTTGTGGAT
This sequence comes from Desulfobacterales bacterium, assembly GCA_029939895.1. Lineage (GTDB taxonomy): Bacteria > Desulfobacterota > Desulfobacteria > Desulfobacterales > JAOZSB01 > JAOZSB01. The sequence goes on along the minus strand of JAOZSB010000044.1, from coordinate 360 downwards.
GAAAATAATACCCTCAAAGGAATCGTCTCATTAAGCGATCTTATCCGTTCATTTATAGCAGTGCTTGGAATTGGCGAAGCTGGTGCGCTCATATGTGTGACGATTGAGGATAAAGTTGGCGAGATGAAGAAACTTGTTGATGCAATTACAGAAGAAAATATATTGCTCGGCAGTGTTCTTTGCGTAAGGCATCAGGAAGAGGGGAAGCGTGTTGCATTTCCTTATCTTTTGACCCAAAACACCGCAAAGCTGAAAAAGAAGCTAAAGGCAATGGGTCTTGAACTTATTGAGCCGATGGATTGGTATATAAACACGCTCCCGAAAACCGATTAAAATGTGTTTTAATGTGTTATCCTGTTT
>JAOZSB010000043.1:12234-19495 GCA_029939895.1 Desulfobacterales bacterium | reverse complement strand
ACAGCACGTTGGGTGCTATTCTAAAAAGTTAAACGGGACACTACTGATTTTTTATGTCAAACCCCTTGATACACTCCAGCACAGCTTTTCTTGCCAGAGAATGACCTGTATCAATAAGGTTATCACCAACAACGTACACAAACACTGTCATTACAGGTCTGCCCAAAATACCCCCGCTGTCTATCTCAAAGGCTTTAACATCACCGAAATCATGTTCCCTGACATTTTTCATTGGCTTTCAAGTTTCCCACGTTCCGTGGCTATATTAACGTAAGTCCTGACAACAGTTGACGGAGGAACCCACATCTCTTCCTTTTCGACAAGGGAAATTCCTCCAACATCACATGCAGCTACACATAAACCACAGCCAATGCACTGCTTAAGCTCCACTTCAGCTATATCATTTATCTGTATCGCATCCATCTGGCACATGTCTTCACAATTACCACAGCCAGTACATTCATCGGCATTGACAACAGCATACCAGCTTGTGTTGGCAAACTCTGCCGGGTTATCCAGATTTTTCATGGACTTGAGAATCTGACAACAACATCCGCAGCACATGCAAATATTCATGGGTTTTTTCTGATTGCCCGGTTCAAGCACAAGCCCTGCGTCCTTTGCCTTGTCAAGAATCTCAAGCGCCTCCGTCCTTGTTATTTCCCGCCCCAGACCATTCTCTTCGTAGTAATATGCCGCAACATTAAAAAGCAGACAGCTCTCCATGGGTTTGTCGCAGCCCTTGCCTGTCATTTTGTGCTCTGTCCTGCAAATACAGGGAGCAACCACTATCTTTGTCTGCTTTTTGATTATCTCCTCTGCCACATTATAAGGCATCACATTCATTTCCGCAGTTATGCTCTGTGAAACCGGAACCACACGCACCTGTTTTGTTTTAGATTTCTTCCACACGTCTGTCATCAAATATGGAATGTATTCATTAACGTCGTCTATCAACTCCCTGTTTAATGCCTTGACCTGATATTCCCAAATGCCGATCACAAACTGGGCAGCAGAATACCACGGCCCGTCATCCTTATTCATCCTGAAAATCAGTCCCCGCAAAGACATGTCCTTGAGGATCAATGCAAGTTCATCAATATCTCGCCCCATCCTTTCAGCAACCGCAGATACCGGCTCAGGCATCATGGTCAAACTTATTGCGATGCCGGCCTCGTCTTCAGAAAAAAGCTTTTTCAATATTCTTAACTCAACCCCAACATCCGTGGCTGGAAAACCCGCAGGTAAATTATCAAGATGCATGGCCAGCTTTTTGTAAATGTCGTTCATATTTCCCCCAAAGTAAATTCTATTCTTAAAGTGGTTCATTTATGAAATAGGCAAAAAATTCTTAATAAACTTAACTGCTTCGCTCCTTTACTTTTTATCAATATCGCCCATTCACCTCTTTATCTTTTTTTTGTTTACTCATATATTTTCTCAAATGGAGCCTCAGACTCATCAGCAACATCCTCCATATCCCTTGCTGCACTCGCCTTATCTGCCTGTGTGTACTCCCGGTACCACTCGGTTGCTATGATATGAGCCATAACTTCGTTGGTTCCGGTCCATATTGAGGCAAGACGCAGATCCCTGACAATCCGCTCCACTGGAAAAACGTTTGTGTATCCAATACCACCCATTACCTGCATAGCATTATGGGCAATCTTCTGGCACGATTCCGTAACAAATTTCTTTGTCTGAGAAACAGACCTTCTGATCTGCCTGGCATCCTGGCCTTTATCCACGGCCATGGCTGTTGTATATACAATAGACCTTGAGGCATCCAGAAGCATGGCAGCCTCTGCCACCTGAAAACCCACACCCTGAAACATGTTTATGGGAACTCCAAAGGCCTTTCTCCTGCTTGAATATTTTGTTGCAATATCAAGGGCTGGACGAGCTGCACCAATCGTCATTGCCGATGTACCAAGCCTTTCTGGAATCATCATGGTGTTAAACACTGCATATGCACCGTTTAGCTTTCCAACAATGTTCTCCTTAGGTACTTCAACATCTTTAAATACAAGTCTTCCTGTCCCGCCGCCGCGACAGCCCATCAGGCCATAAAGATACTCGGTTTTCACACCAGGCCCCCTGTCTACAATAAAGCAGGTCAAGGCCTTGTGCGGCTCGGCTTCAGGGTCGGTCTTTGCATATACCAAAAAATAATCAGCACCCTCAGCACCCACGATGAACCGCTTCTGACCGTTTAGTAAAAAATAATCACCCTTGTCCTCGGCTATTGTTGATGTACCGAAAAAGTCTGACCCGCCCCGGGGTTCTGTCAAACACTCTGCTGCAAATATCTTCCCCTCCAGAAGAGGTCGAACATATTTTTCCTTTTGAGCGTCTGTTCCGTGGAGAACTATTGCATCGCAAACCAGTTCCGCACCCACACCAAATGTACAGGCAAAAATATAACCAACCGTTCCGACTTCTTCCATAACAGCACATGTCGCAGCCCAGTCGAGTCCCCTGCCCCCCCATTTTTTCGGGTATCGGCAACCCATTAAATTTCGCCTTCCTGCCTCCTGCAAAAATTCCTTTGGAAACCTGATAATGTCTTTGTCCATATCAAGTATCATCTGCTTTGGCACCCACCGGGTAAATTCCCTTGCCTCTGCCTTTATCTTTCTGCCTTCATCATTCAACAAATAATCATGCATATTTTTATTCCCAACAAACTTAAAATTATCATCAAAACCAATGCTTTTTATACCAGAGGTCGGTTTGTAAAATAAAAAAACTCCCCGGTGAAATCAGTTTGTTCGTTTACCGTCCTGTTTTTTTGTACAGTCTGCGAGCTGTGATAGACTGCATGGACAGATGGACACAAAGCCACTCTCCGCTTCTCAGTTTCTTTTCTACCGTCCTTCGCCGGCTTGCTTATTCGCTCCTTCAATCTCCTTAAGGCGGATCATAAGTTTATCCTTAACCTTGAGCATGTCCTGTTCCATCATTTCAAGCTCCGCCTTTGCCTCTCTTATCTCTTTGAGTTTCCTTATTCCATATTCGAGACTCTTATTAATCTGGCCGATCTCGTCAAAATCGGTACTTGTCATACCGATCATTTCGCCGATCTCCTCAAGTGAGTAGCCAAACCGCTTCCCCCTCATAATCAGCTTGAGTCTGGCCCGGTCGCTCTTTGCATAAATCCTCTGGTTGCCCTTTGTTCTTTTTGGATTTAACAGATTTTTTTCTTCATAGAAGCGGATGCTCCTTGGGCTGATGTTAAACTCACCTGCAAGTTCTGAAATCGAATACTTTTCTTTTGATTTTTTTTCTATCATAGCCTCCAAACCTTAACCTTTACGTTAACGTAATATATAATTTTTTAAGAACAAAAGTCAATAATTTTTCCCTTTTTGCTTAACATTGTGTTTTTTTTATGATAGAAAACATTAATCAAATAAAAAAAGGAAAAAATTATATATAAGGCTTAAAGTAATTCTTGATTCAAGTGATGAAGAGGCATACAAAGCACACGACCGTTGTTGCCCGGATGCAACAGCAGGAAATAAACTTAAAAACAGATATTGCACAAACATTCAGGAAGATATTGAACCATACGTAGAACCTGTTAAATCAGACACTAACTAAATGCTTTAGTCAGGATAGGTTTTCAACCATCTGCACTTAAGCAAAATATGAAAGAATTAAATAAACCAAAAACTATTAGTTCTTTCATACAAAAACTCCAGGGAGATATGTGATGAAGAAATTTTTTGCACCAATAATTCTAATTGTGATTGCCACTATGACATTAGGATGCACAGCCACTCAAACCATGACGAATAAGGTCACCACAATGACAACGGGCATTGATTCAAATCTATACGCCCAGGTGCCGGAAGAAAATAAAACAGGGATTGCAAAGTCTGAATTCGATCAGATGACTGTATCTGAGAAGATAATCCTGGCAGCCCTGAACAAAGACCTGAAAAAGCTGGAAACAAAACTTGCAGAAAACAAGCTTGACGCTATTGAGTTAGAAAAGGACAAGCTGGTTGTTGAGCTTTCAATCCTTAAACTCGAAGCCATTGACAGATCAGGATTAGGCGACAGGGAAGCCTCAATTAAAAACATTGCAGACCTCAAAGCCAAGGCCCTGAAAATAGAGGGTAACAAAATAAAAACCCAGGCTAAAGTTGATACCACAACTTTAAAAATCAAAGACATAAAAAATAAAATTAACGACCAGGAAATGAGAATAAAAGACCTGAAATTCGGCGAAGACAATAACGCTGACGTAGATGCTGGGGATGCTGACATCAAAAGTGAGGATATTACAGACGGCCCATAGGAGTTTTTTTGTTGCTTATTTTACAAAATGAGCTTTCGGAGATATGAGTTTTTTAATTAATTTTTTTTGGAATATGTAAAAATACGATTAAGAAAACACCAACAAATAAAAATGTCATCCAATTAGATTGTTTCCTTGAACGCTTTTGAGTGTTGACTTTTAGATAATTTTAGACCATATATATATATTATTTACGTTTATTATAAAATTGTGTTGTTTGATTGTTTTTGTGTGTGTGATTAAGATAAATTCCTTAATATACTTCAATATATTTGGATATTTATATTTTTTATACGACTTAAATAAATCATTTTTTTTCCCATTTTGTGATTCATGTCTGATAAATTGCAGGGGGAACTAAAGAACAAAAAATCTTTAATTACAATTTTTTTTCATAAAAATTTAAATTTTATTAACAATTTTTAATACGCAAAGGAGGCACAGCATGTCGGACAAGCCAGTCATGAAGGTTGGGCATCTCAGAATAGCTGACCATCTCATTCTTGGAATCACAAAAAACAAGCTGGATAAAGGCGAAGAGACCTTTGAGAAATCTAACCTTGAAGTTATTACAAGGATCGGGTGGAACGAAATATCAGACGACCTTACCTCCGGTGCCGTAGACGTAGCGTTTACTCTTGCTCCGCTGGCCATGGATCTTTTTAAATCGGGCGTAAAAATGAAACTGGTGCTTTTTGCTCACAAAAACGGAAGCACTCTCATTACCAACAATGCCGCCAAAATTAAAAATTATAATGATTTTAAAGGCAAATATCTATTGGTGCCATACCAGCTATCTGTTCCTTCCATGCTCTTTCACAAACTTCTTGCGAAAGAAGGGCTTACTGTTGGGACATCAAGCCAGACAGATGTCACCTTTCAAATAATGGCTCCAACCCAGATGGGCGAAGCTATTCAATATGATGAAGAAGGTGAGATCGGCGGATGTTTCGCTGCTGAACCTATCGGCACCCAGGCGATTACAGATGGGTTTGCAACAGAATTAAACCTGTCCAGAGATGTCTGGCCCAATCATCCATGTTGTGTACTGGTTGTAAGAGACGACTTTCTTGAGAAAAATGAAGGTGCGGTCTATGAATTGGTAGACTCTCTTGTAAAATCAGGTAAGTTCGCAGAAGATAATCCCAACGAAGCAGCCGCTATTGGGGCTGACTTTCTTGACCAGGACGTAAAGGTAATGAAAAAAATCCTTACGGAACCAAAGGAACGCCTTACAACCGGCGAGCTTTTTCCTTTGATTGAAGATCTGGCCATAATCCAGGATTACATGACGGACACCATGGGTATGATGACATCCAAGGTTGACCTTAATGCGCTTGTCGAAACAAAATTTGCAAAGGCGGCAGACGCAAAATAATTCTTTATTATTTATCAGGATTTTGGATTCAGGGTTTTCAGAGACAAAAATTTCATGGAAGATTTTTATGGCAATGAGACCTTCCATGAAAATTTTTATCATTGACGACCTTACAGCCAGGCGATGAATCCTTAAAGTATTCTGATGAGTACTTATGAGCTGAAAGACATTCATTGTTAATGCTCGCAGCAGAGACACGGGAACAACATTCTTAAGACTGCCCAGCAATGTGTCTCCATTACGTTGCACAGCCTTCTACAGCAGAAGTGATTTTTTTGACAAACTTAAGCAAAATATTTTTTCATAACTACATGGCTTAACATTATATAATTATTACTTTTTTTAAAAAACATAATATTTTTTTTATTTAAATGGCATAATCGAGCTAAAGTGGAGATGATAAGTCCCCGATAACATATTAAAAATATTTTGTTGCTGATACAATCTTTTCCAAAGGAGGAAGAAATGGCTGATAAAACGCCCCTTAAAGTGGGTCACCTGAAGATTACTGACCATCTTATATTGGGAGTGACCGACGTTAAGCTCAAGAAAGGATTGGAAACCTTTGAGCACAGCACCCTTGAGATGCAGACGATGCTTGGATGGAACAATGTTGCAGATGCCCTTTCATTCAAAAACGTAGATGCAGCCTTCCTCCTCGCACCGACAGCCATAGACCTCTTTAAAAGTGGCGTTGGCATAACACTTGTACTTTTTACACATAAATCGGGCAGCATACTCGTAAAGGCTAAAAATGCAAATATCAACAAGTTAGAGGACTTTGGCGGCAAGGTTGTACTGATACCTTATCAGCTCTCCGTCCATAATGTTCTTTTTCACAAACTTCTTGCTGACAAGGGCCTGAAACCAGGAACAGGCAGAGAGAAAAATGTTGATGTTCTTCTCGAAGTTATGGCTCCAACACAAATGCCCGAAGTTCTTGAATTCGATGAAGACGGTGAGATTGGTGGATTTATTGTTGCAGAACCGATTGGCTCAATGGCAATTGCAAAGGGCATGGTCGAAGAAGTATGCCTTTCAAAAGACCTGTGGCCAAATCATCCCTGTTGCGCACTTGTTGTTAGAAACGATGTAATTCAACAACGCCCGGAAGCTGTTCAGGAACTTATTGACAGCCTTGTTAAGTCCGGTAACTTCATTGCAGATAACCCCTCAGCAGCAGCAAGCATAGGTGGTGAATTTTTAGGAGTAGACAAGGGAGTAATTGAAAAAGTTCTTACCGATCCACCTGACAGAATTATTACAAATGAGCTTCTCCCAAATGTTAACGACCTTGCAGCAATTCAGGACTATATGTGTGATGCGATGAAAATAGTTTCTGACAAAATAGATATTTCGAAATTCGTTGATACTTCTTTTGCCCAGAGAGCCGGGGCAAAGTAGAATTTTCAGCAGACTCTTTTGTAAAAAGAGTTATTGTTGGCTAAACGGCAATCAGAAGCACTTTGAGAGGTAATTTTGCTTCAACATTTTGCCAGCTTGAATTTCTTATTCAAATACTGATTTCAGAACCAGAACCATTACTGGAGTTCAAAGAGCTAAAGCCCAATTCTAGA
>JAOZSB010000043.1:0-12224 GCA_029939895.1 Desulfobacterales bacterium | reverse complement strand
CAAAACCGCTGCAGGCAGTGCCTGCGGCGGTTTTTTTGTGCATTTCCTTTCCTGAGTAGTGTATTTTATTACATTGACACAAAAATATCTTCAAAAATAATTGAAGATATTAGAATAAACTGCCGATATTCATTGTGAGTTAATTGTTTTTTGAAAAATTTTACTTTTTCAAAAATGAACAAAAGTGTTAAACTATATAATTACGTGGGTTTAATCTTAAATTAATTTACACATTTTTGCTTATTTCATAAATGAACTTTCGGTATAAACTAAGCAAAAAGCTTCGTTGAAAATATTGAGTTTATTAAGTATTTATTTTTTCAAAAGGAATAGAAATGAAGCTATCCAATCCAGTGTCTGTCAAGGATGGAGAACGACTCCTCATCGAATCAATTGTATCGGGTCTCGACGTTGGGGTGCTTGAAAAATTAAGCATGGAAAAATTCAGCCTTAGCGATCTTGAGTGCAAGCACGGAAACATTATCGTCTATGATCGCAAAATCGCTTATAAGCTGAGTTTGGAGCTTAACATCAACGTCTCGGTTCTTGTGGACAGAAACGGCGGCCTGCTTTCTACTGACCAGGACGAGCTGTCACAATACGCAACTGACGAATCCATTGTACCCCAAAACGCGACTGCCGGTCCCCATGATTCAACAGCCGAAACAGCACCACCAGAAGAAGACAATGAAGGCGGAATGGGTGCAGATTCAGGAACCGACATTGATGAACTTGATGATGAAATTGATGAAAGTGATGATTTTTTTGAAGGTCAGGAATCCTTTGACGAAATGGAAAGTTTTGAAGGTGATGACATCACGCCCTATGAAATGCCTGAAGATGATGACACACCAATGGATAATGTTCCTACAGTTGAAGATGAGCAAGACCTTGAGGATTTCCTGAATGAAGGCTCGGCAGACGAAGGAGATACTGATGATGATGAATTAGCAGCAGCACTTGCTGGAGAAACCTCAGAACCTGACACTGATTCACCTGATGAACCAGAACCCCCTGCTGAATCATCAAGTCTTAAGGATTCTATTGCCGATGACCTGAAAAAAAGCCAGGACTTCTGGGGAAAAAATGACGACGCACCAACAAACCTCAAGGACGTTATTGCCGACGACCTGAAAAAAAGCCAGGATTTCTGGACTCAACAAGGCGATAAATCTTCGGGAGCCGGCATGCAGGGTGCTATTGCCGATGACCTGAAAAAGAGTCAGGAGTTCTGGGCACCACAAGGCAGTAAACCTTCGGGAGCCGGCATGCAAAGTGCCATTGCCGATGACCTGAAAAAGAGCCAGGATTTCTGGGTACCACAGGGCAGTAAACCTTCGGGAGCGGGCATGCAAAGTGCCATTGCCGACGATCTGAAAAAGAGCCAGGATTTCTGGGTACCACAGGGCAGTAAACCTTCGGGAGCGGGCATGCAAAGTGCCATTGCCGACGATCTGAAAAAGAGCCAGGATTTCTGGGTACCACAGGGCAGTAAGCCTTCGGGAGCGGGCATGCAAAGCGTTATTGCCGATGACCTGAAAAAGAGCCAGGATTTCTGGGGAAAACAAGGCAGCAAACCTTCGGGAGCAGGCATGCAAAGCGTTATTGCCGATGATCTGAAAAAGAGCCAGGATTTCTGGGGAAAACAAGGCAGTAAACCTTCGGGAGCGGGCATGCAAGGTGTTATTGCCGATGACCTGAAAAAGAGTCAGGATTTCTGGGCAAAGAAGTAAAAATTCAATTTTTTTTTATTATAATTACCCTTTTTTGTTTATAGGTATTGAAATAAACTAAAAAATTTTTGATTGTTAGTAAATTATTACAACATCTCCGCCCCCCTTATTCATCATGATATTACAAAACTGTTCTTTGCTGACAATACTTAAAAAATGATGACTTTTTTTAAGAAATAAAGTACTACTATTACTTATGAAACAAATTACCATTAAACTCACAGGCGCAATTGCCGAGTTTGCAATATTCTCGGCTGGAAAGGATTTTTTAGAAAAATCTTCTGCCATGCTCCAGGATTTAAAAGACTACCCTGGCAGTAAATGCATAAACCATACCCCCAAAAAAAATTATGACAGTCAGGATTTAAAACAGCTTGGCATTACCAACCCCTTTAAAGAGCTTGATACCAGTACAAATATCATCGGCCTTATCTACAAAGATCAAGCTGAAATCAAAACACAACTTTCCCAATGTTTAATTGAAATAGATTCGCGGCTGACAAGCCTTGATGTTGAAGTTATAAAAATAAATATTTCCGAGATCCCCACAGTACACGATATTGATGACCCGATGGTGTACTTTGATATTTTTCCCAGGGGTGAGTATGTGTTTGCTGCTGAATTTTCAGGCAATTTTGATGAGACCATGCTAGATCTTTATTTTACAAACACCGATTACGGCCTGATTTTACAATCAATAGAGTATGACCGTGATGGGTCTGTGGAGGTCAAGGGGATGCCGGCCATGGGCCTTGACTTTGATATTACGGATTTAATTTGAAGTAATAACAAGGAAATTCATCTGCTCTGAAATACTGATTTCAGCAGTCACTGTCATGTTTGGAGATACTGTTTTCTTAGTACTTTACGACAGACCATGCTTCAAACATCCACTAACAAAGAGGTTAAAATATACCTGGTTGCCTATTCATCGTTGCAATCTATAAAGTTTTTAGGTATGTTTAAACAAATATTTATTTTGGTGGAGAATGTCAGTCATATGGATTCTACAATCGAACTATCTGTAATAGTCCTGTGCTACAGAGCTGAGGAAAGCATTATACCTTTTGTTGATAAGCTGAATAAACTGATTAGTAAACTAACCAGCAGCTATGAACTTGTACTTGTAGGAAATTACACACCTGGAAGTGATGACAGAACCAAAGACATTGTATTAGATTTATCTCAAAAAAATGAAAGATATAAAGCTGTAATAAAGCCCAAGCAAGGGATGATGGGTTGGGACATGCTCGAGGGCATGAAGGCGGCCCAGGGAGATTACCTTTGTGTAATTGATGGAGATGGACAATTCCCCATAGACAGTATAGAAAACGCTTTTACTTTAATCAAAGAAAATCAATTTGACCTGGTAAAAACATATCGAATATTAAGGCATGATTCTTTATATAGAAAAATGGTTTCCAGGATTTTTAATTTGCTGTTTGCTCTTTTTTTCCCGGGCATTAAAAGCAAAGATGTTAATTCAAAGCCAAAAATATTTACTCGCAGGTTATACAACAAACTCGATATTAAATCTACTGGATGGTTTATTGATGCAGAAATCATGATACAAATGAAACGGCACAGGTTCATTTTTGAAGAATTTCCGGTGATTTTTGATGAAATTACAGATCGTGCTTCATTTGTTAAATTTAATGCAAATTTTGAGTTTATAATTAACTTGTTTAAGTATCGCTGGCAGGAATTTTTTATTAAAAAGTGACATACCAACCCAAAATTCTAATAACTGGCGCATCCTCTGAAATAATGCAAAAATTGATTAAGAGGATTGATAAAAAAAAATATCAGATAATTGCACTTACCAGAAATCGCAACAGGATTTGCAATCCTGACATTGAGGTTGTTGAGGGCGACATTTGCGACCCTCACGTCACCGACAGGTTCACACAACATGTTAAATTAGTAATACATGCCGCAGCAATTACCCATTCAATAAATAAAGCTGATTATTATGAGATCAATTATAATGGAACAAAGAATTTAGTAAATTCAGCTCTGTTAAATAATACGCAAAATTTTGTGTTCATCAGCTCAAGGGTTGCCGGAGAAAACAGTGGTGCCTACGGGAAATCCAAATTATATGCCGAGAGAATTGTTAAAAAACAACTTGATGACTGGTTGATTTTCCGCCCGGGTGAAGTATTTGGCGGAAACAAGATGGAAGGAATTGAAAAACTGATTTTTGATGTTCTTCATAAAAAATTAATTTTTTACCCTGCGGGATTAACCAGCAAATTGTATCCTGTTTTTATTGATGACCTGGTTGACATTATTTACAATTCAATCTTTATCAAAAATGATTCTAAAAAGACAATTACTGTTAATGGCGACAAAGGGTACACATACCATGGATTGCAAAAACACCTGCTTAATATTCTTCACAAAAATGCAATGATGATCCCTGTTCCAAAGGCAGTATTGTATTTATTGAAATGGCTTATTGAAATTGGAAATTTTAATATTGGAATTGTACCGGACCAGATACCAAGACTTTACAGCAATAAGGAAATTCAATTAATTAAATATAATTATTGTAAAATTGAAACATATTTGCTAACAAAATATGTTTCTAAGCAATAGGATTTAATGCAATTAGCTGCGAAAGCAGCAAAACTTAACCGTTGAAATTGATGATGCAAAACCCAAAAATAACAGTTATCATTCCTGCATATAATGCAGCATCGACTATAGAGGATTGTCTTTTATCTATCTGCGAACAGACGGTTAACGCCCATGAGATACTGGTAGTCGATGATGGATCAAATGATCAGACCCGTGATATAGCTGGAAAATACGCCACCGTTATTTCTTCTCCACAAAACAGAGGCGCTGGTGCTGCCAGAAACCTTGGTGCAAAAAACGCTAGCGGGCAAGTGCTTGTATTCACAGACTCTGACGTTGTGGTTCCAAATAACTGGCTCGAAAAAATACTGCACACCATGCAGCAACACGATTCCGATTGTGTGGGCGGGGGTTATTGCGGTTCTATTGGCGACTCAAAAATAGAATTATTTCAACATTTTGAACTTTTGTACAGAAGAAAAAACATAAGAGGGTTCGTGGACACCCTTGTGTCAAACAACTTTGCCTGTAAAAGGGATATTTTTGTTGATACAGGAGGGTTCATCGAAGAATTCAAGGCCGCATCCACCGAGGACCTGATCCTGTCCTTTAAAATCAGCAGAAATCATAAAATTTACTGGAACCCCGACAATGGCGTTTATCACAATTTCAGGAAAAGCCTAAGGCTGTATCTTAAGCAGCAGTATATTTTTGGCAAGGACACCCTTGTAACTTACTGCATGTTTCCTGAGCTGTTTTTTGTAAAAACTCACCAGGGACGTGGCCTTTATCTTGAAACCCTTCTGACGGGTGCGATGTTGGCTCTTTTGCCTGTTGTGCCACTTGCATCCATCGTTGCTCTTTTTTTTATATTATTGTATAATATCAATTTTATCAGTTACCTTAATAAAAATGCTGGCTTGAATTTTTTTTTTAGTTTAAGAGTAATACTTGCAAGGAACATCATTTGCGTTTTAAGCATTGCAAGCGGTGGTCTGCACGCATTACCTGTATTCTTTAAACGTATTTTTAATAAAAAACTTTAGAGAGAAAATATGAACGATCCAAAAATACTACTGATGAATCCGCCCTGGTATCGCCTTCAAAATGCTTCCCTGATTCACTATCCCCCTGGATTAGCATACATAGGAGCAGCGCTTGAAGAATCTGGACGCAAACCCATAATCTGGAATATTGACAATGACCCTGCATATGCGACTGTAATCGGGGGAACGAGCATACTTGACACGGATGAGCTGACTCAAAATTATACAATCTATATTAAAAACCTTGAGGACCTGTCCGGCCCTGTATGGGACGATGTACGGGATAAAATCAAAATGTTCGACCCGGACATTTTAGGTATAACCGTTTACAGTGCAACCTACAGGTCAGCACTCAATGTTGCGAAGGTCGCCAAAGAAGTCAAACCAGACATTAAAATAATATTTGGGGGAATACATCCAACGATTGACACAAAGAATGTCATAGCTGAAGATGTAGTCGACTATGTTGTGTTTGGTGAAGGTGAAGTCACTGTTTGTGAGCTTGTTGATATAATCGAAAAAGACGAAGCACCAGTGGATGTCCCCGGGGTGGCCTATAAACTTAACAATGAAATAATAATCAACTCTAAAAGAGAATACATTCAAGACCTCGATTCCCTGCCATTACCAGGCAGACACCTTTTATATGAAAACGAAAAATGCCCTCCTTCGACTTTTCAGGCACTTTACGGCTCAAGAGGTTGCCCGTTTAAATGCATTTTCTGCGGTTCTTTCAACCTTTGGGGCCATAAACCCAGGACACGAAGTGCCGAGAGCATGATAATGGAAATTGAGGAAGTTAAAAGAAAATACAAAACAAGATATTTCTATATCTGCGATGATATATTCTTTTTTGACAAGAAAAGGGCACTGAGATTCTGTGAGTTGTTAAAATTAAAAAAACTCAACATTTACTGGTCACTCCAGACCAGGGGAGAAATGATAGACGACGAGCTTCTTGTGGCCATGAAAAAAACAGGCGGTCAGCACATAGCCATAGGTGTCGAGACAGGCGATCCGAATATTAGAAAGCTCATCAAGAAAGGAAACACATTAGACGACATAAGGAATGCATCAAAGCTGATAAAAAAGCATGGCCTGACAATGGTAGGTTTTTTCATGTTCGGTTTTCCGTGGGAATCCATAGAGGATATTGAAAGAACTATTGCATTCATGGAAGAGATTGATCCTGAAATAACCTTTCCCTATATTGTAACGCCCGCCCCGGGTACTGAGCTTTATAACATTGCCAGCGAAATGGGCCTTGTTGATAAAAATTCTAAGCTGGAGGATTTCTATCATGAAAGCCCGGAAATGTGCCTGAGTAAAAATATTCCTGAGGACGAAAGAAAAAAAATTATCGACAAAACACTCCACACATTTGCAGTACACAACAAGAAAAAATTCGTAAAAGACTTGTTGCGCAGGCCCTTTTTTTATTATGCCCTGCTCCACGATTTCGGAGTTTTTAAAAACCCCGTAATAATCTTAAAATACCTTAAACAGCTTGTTGCATAAACAGTGAAGAATCTTTCTTTAAAAGCCTTTGCATTACTGGCAATTATACTTTTCTCCTTTTGCGTTGTAAAAAACATTGGGTATCCCCTTTTCTGGAACGATGAAGGGGAAACTGTAATGTACGCAAAAAGGATTCTGGAGCATGGTTTTCCAAAGGTTCACGATAGTAAAAATGTTGTTTATCTACTCTTTGTTGATCAAAAAACAGCTGTACATCAAGAGACAGACGCTTACCTTGGAGCAATGTGGGGTGGATATTACTATGGTGCCTTTGCAGAATTTTTTGCTGCCAGGTTCGATAACATCTACACCAAAACCGCTGTTTTCCGAATTTTTTTCGCAATTCTTGGAATTGCCGGCTTAATAATACTTGCCGGTTCCTTAAAAGATCTGCTCCCTGAAAATGAATTTTATCTATTTGTTGCGCTATTTTTCCTCCTTGAGATTGAATCAGTCTCAATCCAACTCCACCTGAAGGAAGCTCGCTATTATTCAGTAGTCATCTTTTTGTCAGCATTGATATTTTATATTCACACAAAATATCGATTTGCCCAAAAAATTAACTTCAAAACATATGCCATCTTTTTTGCCCTGTTTACCTTTTTACTCTTTAATGTTTTTGTTCCTGTTGTTTCGGTAATTATGATTTCATTTTGTTTATTTGAAGTCTTTAAATTTTTTCAAACCAGGGATATAAAGCAATTTATTCTCAACAATCTGCCAATTGCGCTTGCCCTGCTTTTCATAATTCCTCTTTTCTTTATTTTCCCGTTGATCAAGCTCAGCAGCCTGTATTCAACATCATACAACTTAGACATTTCCTGGACGATTAGAAAATTTGTCGGCATTTACAGATATTTCGTAACCTATGAAAGCTTTGTCTTTATTATTGCAGTAAAATTATTTTTAATCCTGCTAAGACGCATCAAAGGCGTTAATAATCAATCCCTGCAAATGGAAAAATTATTTGAGCTGTCAATGTTTCTGATGTCATTTCTGGTTATCTATTCTGTCGTTATAAGTAAAGTTCCAATGTATTATGCCTACCAAAGATATTTCATTCTTCTTCAGCCAATTTCAAAACTGATACTGCTGATTGACTTATACTTATTGGTTAATATTGCTGGAAATTATGACATAAAATTCTTTAAAAGATTTCAAGCCCTGTCTAGTTCTGTCAAATTTACAGTAATTGTTTTGTGTGTCTTCTTTTTCCAGATTATCAACAACCCCCAGTTGTACGCAGACCGTATTTATGAAATGTTCCATCAGTATAAAGGGCCTGTCGATTTTGTGGTCGAATATATTCAAGAAAATTTTGAAAAACCAGAAGATGTAGTCATAGCTACAAATTACGAAGAATGCTCATACATGTATTATTTAGACAGCAAGGTGATAGTCGGCCATGTATTCAACAATCTTGAAGAAGATCTTAAACAGACACCCGATGTAATTATTATCAGAGAGGCCTATATTAATACACCAGAAAAAATGCGAATATTTAAAACGGTGGTTGATAAAGCCAGATATGAAACAATAAAACTGCCTGTTTTTGGTTTGCCGATTAACAATACTCCCGAGCTTCAAAAAAATACTTCAAATCATGTTATACGGCACCACTTTAAAACAGCGACACCATCAACTGAAAAACTCAAGCTGAGAATACTTCGCCGCATTGATAATAATGATGAACAGTAAATTCTTTTTTCAACAAACTGCCATGGGCAGACCAATTTATGTGTTTATTTTCTGACCTTAGGCGAAATATGGAAAAGTTAAAAATACTTAGAGCATATTTCATACAAATAATGTTTACTGCATTTTCCTTCCAGAGTTTTGTTCATCAATTGGCAACTTGATTCTAAACAGCCCGCCCCCCTGCTTTAGTATTGACAACGGTTCGAACATTTCCCGGTGCTTTAACATCCATACAAATTCTATTGAGTATGGATAGAAGCTGTATACTTCTGTAATCCTGTTTTTAATAAGCCTTTTTTTCCAGGATTCAAAATCTCCTTTTTTAATGCGATTGTTTTCTTTTGAGAAATGTATGAATTCACCGGTTTTTGAAATCGGTATATAAAAAAGAGTATTTTGGAACTCGCTTCCCATAAAATAATACATATTCCAGCTACCGCTGTCCTGCCAAGGCCCACCTGTAACAGCAATGCGCCGTTCAAATTCAGGTGTATCAATATGGGCTATTGCAGGTGCCCAGTAGTTTTTGTAAACCGCAAAAAAATAGCTTTCATGGAGGGCTGAATTTTTCAACGCCTTTTTGTTAATATTTATAATACCTGTTACGCATATAAAAAAACAAATGACTGATACAATTCCCTTCCAGCCATAAATCTTCGGCTTCAGCCTTACTGTAATCAACATCAAACACACTATGCCTGCAAAATGGGAATAAACAAATTTTTTTTCTGCCATGCCCTGCCCTATCCCTGCATAATGCTCAAACAGAGTACTTATCATCACAGTTAACATCAGGGCATAATAGTAAAACCTCAGGCGATCATTTTTCAAAAAAACCATGCTTCCCACAGCCGATAATATAGCCGCTGTAAAAAGGAACCTGGTTGCAGTAGCCTGCCATATAATCCTGACAACCGAAAAATCAGGGAGGTAGAATAATAATACCTGGGCAATGAAAACAGACAGAAACAAAGCTCCTGTCCAGGGCGACTCTCTAATCAGCAGCGGCACTGCAAACACAAAAATCACCAATGGAATAAGCCCAAATACTCCAAAATCCGGGAATCCAAATATAAAAGGATACCTGAACATGTCCTTTAACACAGCAAATTCCTGATTAAAATCATAAGGGTTCAATCCTGGCCTGTCCTGAAACCACTCCATAACCGGATTTGCCTGCCCCAGAGTCACACCAAATATTTTGGTTGAAACCGGAGACAAAGGATAGCCAGACTCAATTGCAGTATGGATATACCAGGGTGCTGAAGGAAGAAGAAAAACTATTGCAAGGATACACAAAAGATGACTGCTGATGCTGATTTTCTTTTTTACTAAAAAGATGATACCCAAAACAAAAATACACAGCACCATTGGAAGGGCGACTATTTTTATTGAACAGGCCACTCCTGCCGCGCCAAGAGCAAAAATAAGATATTCCATTTTCTTTTTTTGAAAGAAAAGCAGGGCAAACAAAAAACTTAAAAGCACGGAAAGGGCCATCACATTTTCCACAAAACCGCTTCCAACAAGGCACTTTAGTGCTGGTATAAATCCAGCATATACAGCACCAGCAAAGGCATGTCTGCTTTTGAGACCAATGGACAAGCCAATGCAATGGGCAGTTATCATAATAAATATCCACTGGACCCATTCCACGGTGCATGCAAAAAAATCTCCATGAAAGGACAGCATGCCCCATGATACAAGGGCTTCCCCTCCCCCGGGATAAAGCCTGAAGCTACTCCACCAGCCTGGTGATTCCATAAGAAAAATACTACCGCTTTGTACCCACATAGCTGATTTTACAGCATGGTACACAGTACCGTCTGAAGAAAGAGGCGGTAATGACAGAACCCTGGCAAGAAGAAAAATCGATGCTCCAATTACAAAAAAATTAAACAACCTGACAAAAACATTTTGTTCAATTGCTGCAAATCTCAAAAAAGAATAAATGTCTTTTACAACCTCATTTAACGTTTCTGCAGCACGAAAGCCCCTGAGATGAAACCCAATATTAATAAGGGATATGCCAACAACAGCAGCGGCAGTATTATAAAAGCCAGCCCATGCCAATATATGGAACCCGGTTATAGCCAGCCACATTCCAATTATACAGGCACCGCACCAGACAAAGGGCCTTGACCCGCTTCCAATACTTTTAGTAGCCAAAGAAAAGGAAATAAACGCACAGCTTATTATTAAATAAAATGCAAAAAAAGATTGTAAAGCAAAAATCAGAACTGGCAAAGCCTCAATCATAAACAACGCCCCTGCTTAATCGTTATGCCTGTTGAACCTGGCAACTTACGCTTGAATAGTATAATATAGAGTATAGTCAGCAAAAAAAATTTTCAAGGATTTTATAATAATCATTTTGCTTAATAATTCTTTTCCCTTGAACTTTTATTCTAAAATGATAATTATCAGTAATGGGTAAACACTGCGTATAAACAGATTGCAGCAAAACATGAAAGTATGAAGAATTAAAGATCAGTTCTTTTATTATAAAATTTTTATGATGAAAAAAATATCTGAAAAAACAGTACTGTTTTGTGTGGGCATTATTTTAAGCGCCCTGTTGTTGTATCTGTTTGTCAGAAACTTTGGGTTTGAAGGTTTCTTTCAGAACTTATTCAGGCTCGAAATGCTGATTTTCATAACAGGCGCTATCGGCTTGAGACTCATTTTACCGACTGCCGTGGCTACGTGCGATCGTTCCATCTTGCCTGCTCCCTTCTCCTTTTCGGATTCGGCTTTTCAAAAAAACCAACATAATAAGGCATTAACCATAAGCGTAAAAAATAAGGAACAAGATGGATAATCTCCCAAAAGATACAGATGAAATTCAAGTTATCGACATTATTAAGGAGACTTTACGTGCAGTCTCAAAGGACATGAAAAACTTTTCCATTGCCATAGACAAGCTGGTCAGGGCGATTGAGATAGTAGAGGCCGAGGATAAGAGTAAAGGAAAAGCCATTCAGTCAAATATTGAAGGTATTAAAGCTATTGAAGACACTACTGCTGCCAGTGACGAAAAATATGCTGAAGGCGGTTTTTTGCAGAAACTTCTATCCAGGCCATTTTCAACCAGACCAAATTCAACTGGTAAGGATAATGAATAACATTTCACATAAAGCTTTTTGTGCATTAATCCTGCTTGTGTTTACCTTTTGCGTGGTAAAAAATATCAGCTACCCTCTTTTCTGGAATGATGAATCAGAGACAGCAATGTACGCAAAAAGGATTCTGGAATATGGATTTCCCAAGGTAGACGATGGTAAAAATCTTGTATATATGCTGTATGTGGATAAAAAAATTGCAGTGCATGAAACCACAGGGGCTTACAAAGGTGCATTGTGGGGAACCTATTACTACGCTGCTTTTGCAGAATTTTTTGCTGGAAAATTTGATGACATTTATGATAAAACAGGCGTATTCCGTATTTTCTTCGCCATCCCCGGCATCCTCGGCCTGATAATCCTTGTCAATTCAATATACGGCCTGATCAGGGGCAGGGAATTTTTACTTTTTTTTGGTTCCTTCTTCCTGATAGAGCTAACCTAGGTTTCGCTTCATCTCCATCTCAGAGAGGCAAGATATTACTCTATCGTTATTTTCCTGGCAGCCCTGATTTTCCACATTT
>JAOZSB010000307.1 GCA_029939895.1 Desulfobacterales bacterium | reverse complement strand
ATATAGAGTAAAAAATAATCCATTGAAAAAAAAGTTATGTGAAGAATGGATTAACTATTGCCTTTCTCCTGATCTGCAGGTTGGTGTGATCCGCAATTGGGGAGTATCTCCGGTTGTGACTAATGTTAATGATCTACTGACTGATGAAGAAATTCAAACATTCAGGGTTGGGGACAATGAATACTGGGAGACTTTATCTTTTTGGGAAAATCAGAATGCCAGAACAACCAATATTTACAAAATGCTCTGGAATAAAGCCTTATTGTTAAGCGAATGACAATAAAAAAGTTTTAAAAAATTTGCATTAAAACCAAAAAAAGGATTAATGCTCTTGATGAATAAACCAACTTATAAAAAGAGAACAATTTCCAGGGACTTAATAATAGGTCTTACCTTAGTGGTTACATTGGCAATGATGATCCTGGGTGGGGGATATTTTCATAATTTTACAAAAACATCAGAAAAAATATTAAATGCTGATGCCACGAATATCACAAAGGAGCTTTCCGTGATTCTGGCCAGTCATTTATGGAATATGGATCTCAAAACAGTTAAGGAAATTTCAATAGGATTTTTAAGATCCGAAATCCTTGTGGGATTATATATAGAAGATATGTTCGGTGATAAACTTTTTGAAAAAAAACCAAAGGATAGTCGTGATTTAATAAAAAGAGAAAAAATAATCATAACCGACATGAAAAAAGTCGGCAGGATTGAGCTGTCGTTTACAAAAAAAGGGATCAGGACAGCTCAACAAAAAATGATCATGGGCATGATAACCATAATTGTCTCAATCATTACATTCATCATTCTTGGAACACATTTTATGATGAAATACCTGCTGAAAAGGCCCCTTGATCAATTGACCCTGGGAATCGAAAATATTGCGGGGGGTGAATACAATAATCCCTTGTCCCATGTTCCCCAGGATGAGATTAATAATATTATTAAAACAGTTAATGTTATGGCGGGGCAAATAGCCAAAAGGGAGTTTGAATTAAAAAAAGCTGAGGAACAATTTCGCGGTATTTTTAATAATGCATTGGAGGGATTGTTTCAGGCCACTCCTCAAGGACGTTTTATAAGCGTAAATCCTTCCATGGCAAGTTTTTTAGGATACGATTCCCAGGATGAGCTGATTTCATCTGTTAATGATATTGCAAGTCAGTGTTATGTAAATCCTGATGATTATCATGAACTGTCAAATAATATGCAAAAAAAGCATTATATAGCCGGAACAGAACTGCAATTTCGTCGCAAAGACAACACTAAGTTCTGGGGTTCTTTGTCCATAAGGGCCATTCTGGATTCTAATGGTGAGTTATATTGTTTTGAGGGTTCGCTGGTTGATATAACAGAGCGAAAGCGGGGCGAGAAAGCAGAAAGAGAACGTGAAGTAGCTGAAAGGGAACGAGAAATAGCCGAATCAGCGTCACGGTCAAAAAGTGAGTTTTTGGCCAACATGAGCCATGAGATCCGCACCCCTATGAACGCCATTATCGGCCTGAGCCATCTGGCCCTTCAGGACAAGATGTCGGACAAACAGCAAAAGTATTTAGGTAAAATTCAATCATCTGCTAATTCGCTCCTTGGCATCATCAATGATATTCTCGATTTTTCCAAAATTGATGCAGGCAAACTGCAATTTGAAATTATGGATTTCAGCCTGGATGATGTTCTGGAGAACCTTTCCAACCTCATCAGCCTAAAGGCCGGAGAAAAAGGAATCGAGCTGATGTTTGACATTGATCCCGGAGTACCCCGTCTTTTAATCGGCGACCAATTAAGACTCGGGCAGGTGCTTATCAACCTGGCGAATAATGCTGTGAAATTTACCCATGAAGGAGAAATCCTGATTTCCGCAAGGCCAGAAAAGGAAGAGCCGGGAAAGGAAACAGAGGGCAGGGTCACACTCAGGTTCAGTGTTAAAGATACCGGAATTGGCCTTACAAAGGAAGAGACAGAAAAATTGTTTCAGGCTTTCAGCCAGGCAGATGGTTCCACCACTCGCAAATACGGCGGCACGGGACTTGGGCTTACGATCTCCAAAAATCTGGTGGAGATGATGGGCGGCGAGATAGGGGTGGAAAACACAAAGGGGAAAGGCTCCACATTCTTTTTTACGGCTGTATTCGGACGAAATGTACAGGAACAAAAGGAAGAAATTCAGAAGCCCTCGGTTGACCTGATCGGTTTGAAGGCTCTGGTAGTAGACGATAACATTGTTGCCAGGGAGATACTAAAGAAAGCCCTGGAGTCGTTCTCCTTTGAGGTTGACACGGCCAGTTCTGGTTTAGATGCCCTTGATAAACTTGAAAAGGCTTCAAAGAAAAAGCACTATGAATTGGTCCTCATGGATTGGAGGATGCCTGGGATGGACGGGATTGAGACCGCCAAACAGGTAAAAGAAAATCCCGATTTGATCAAGATTCCGCAGATTCTCATGGTAACCGCCTATGGCAGGGAAGAAGTGATGCACAAGGCAGAGGATGCCGGCCTGGATGGTTTTCTAATAAAGCCAGTACAAAGATCCGTCCTTTTTGATACTATCATGGAAGCTTTTGGGCATAAGTCTACCAGGAAATTTCAGATTTCTCAAAAAGAATACATAGAAACCGAAAAATTCAGTAAAATTCAAGGTGCGAAAATCCTTTTGGTTGAGGATAA
Source organism: Desulfobacterales bacterium (assembly GCA_029939895.1). Lineage (GTDB taxonomy): Bacteria > Desulfobacterota > Desulfobacteria > Desulfobacterales > JAOZSB01 > JAOZSB01. The sequence goes on along the minus strand of JAOZSB010000307.1, from coordinate 2,886 downwards.
TGAGATCAACCAGGACGTGGCAACAGGATTGCTCGAAAATGAAGGTTTTTGGGTGACAATAGCTAATAATGGTGAAGAAGCAGTGAGAATGATTACGCAATCACAATTTGATGCTGTGCTTATGGATCTCCATATGCCGATTATGGATGGGTATGAAGCTACAAGGAAGGTCAGGCAATGGGAAGCTGAAAGGCAGAACACAGAAGGCGAAAGGCAAAAGAGTAAATCTGAAATTCAAATTTCAAATTCCAAAATTCCAATCATTGCCATGACAGCAGATGCCATCAGCGGTGTAAGGGAAAATGTCATGGAAGCGGGAATGGATGATTATGTGACAAAACCGATTGATCCTGCAAAACTTTTTTCCGCCCTGATTAAGTGGATTCAGCCAGAGGAACGGGAAAGGTATGTAACAGCGGAGCCGGATGAGTCAACCCTGACTGAAGAACCGTTTCCAAAGCTTGAGGGGATCGATACTACCTCCGGTATAGCAAGAATAGGTGGCAGCCAGGTATCTTATAGAAGGCTTTTGGAAAAATTTCATCAAAATAACTTGCGTACAACCAACGAAATACAGTCTGCCCTTAATAACAATGACGTTAATCTTGCAATGCGGATTGCCCACTCCTTAAAGGGGGTATCAGCAAATATCGGCGCAGATGATCTTCATAAACTCGCAGGAAAGCTGGAAACGGCGATCAAACAGCAAAATGGTGAATTACATAAAGGATTGCTGGAAAATGTAAATGAATCATTGGAGCAGGTATTTTCAGCCATAGAATCATTGGAAGTAAAACAAGCTGAATCTCCCGCTGTCGTGGATACCGTTGAATCTGAAAAACCCATGGACAGCTCAAAAATCGCATCAATTATTGAGAAGTTAAAAGAACTCCTGGAGGACGATGACTCAGAGGCAACTCGCTGTCTGAGTTCTTTAAAAGAAGAACTAAAAGGCTCAAATTTCCAAATAGAACTCGACCAGATGGAACACTTGATAGGGGGGTATGATTTTGAAGGTGCCCTGGAAGTACTGACGAAAATTTCCTAAGCATTTAAAACTAAGCTAAAGGCTTAGTAATAATTTTTAGTCCATTAGAATTATGGCAAAGACTTCTTTTGTTATGCAAAATTTTTGAGGCATGCTATTTCATTGTCATATAAACAAAATTCGATTGAAAATTACAAAGGATTCATGTATTCATATTGAATAATATCCTTTCTGCTAATAAAAAACTGGTTCCAAATAAAAATCAGTTAACCTGATTTTGGGAATAAACAAAAAAAATACCGCTTCGATAGCATTTTCAATTGATTAGGAGATTTTTTGCTTATTTCATAACCAGACTGTAGGAACAAACAGAAAACATCATTTCGTAAAAGTTTTAGTATATTGGGGGAATATATGGATCAAGATACAAAAAAATATACCATTCTTGCGGTTGACGACACACCGGAAAATATTGATGTGCTTGATGGCATTTTACATGATGATTACAAAATTAAAATTGCATTAAATGGTCAAAAAGCCCTTAAAATAGCTCAATCGGATAATCCCCCTGATTTAATTCTTCTTGATGTTATGATGCCGGATATAGATGGGTATGAGGTTTGTCGGGTACTGAAGGCGGACAAAGAAACCAGTGAAATTCCGATAATTTTTATCACGGCACTCAATAAAGTGGAAGATGAGATAAAGGGATTTGAACTTGGTGCGGTTGATTATATTGCCAAACCCTTTAGTCCGCCAACAGTGCTGGCCAGGGTTAAAGCTCACCTGGAGCTGAGGCTGGCCCGTGAAAACTTAAAAAAGCAGAATGAAATCATCAAAGAAAATGCCCGCCTGCGCGAGGACGTTGAAAGCATTACGCGACATGACCTTAAATCGTCGCTAAACGCCGTGATTTGTATTCCGCCCATGCTTATGGAAGATGGCAACTTGAAATCCAAACAGGTGGAAATGCTGGCAATGTTGGAACAGTCAGGCTATCACATGCTGCACATCATCAATAGCTCACTCGATCTTTTTAAAATGGAGACGGGAAAGTATCAGCTAAATCCAGAACCTGTAAATATATTGAAGCTCATCAATCAAGTAAAGTGGCAGACGCAGGGCCAAATCAGTTCAAAAGGCCAGTCTGTGGATGTCCTGGTCCGGGGAAATCCAGCAGTTGATGGTGATGCATTTATGGCTCAGGGCGAAGAAATGTTATGCTACTCCATCCTGGCTAATTTATTCAAAAATGCAGTGGAGGCATCCCCTAAGGGCGAACGGATTACAATTTCCCTTCATGAAGAAGAAACCCCTTTAATCAAGATACATAATATGGGTACGGTTCCTTTGGAAATCCGGGAGACATTTTTTGAAAAATATGCCACATCAGGCAAAAAAGGCGGAACCGGACTTGGCACTTATTCGGCAAGCATGATCACTGAAACACTCTGCGGAACCATCCAATTGGAGTCATCGGAAGAAGCAGGAACATCACTAAATGTCCGGCTTCCCAAATTATTAAAGGAACCCGGTCAAGAAAAAGAAGAATCTTTAGGTGATGACAAATCAAAACAGTCAAATAGAACCATGACGATCCTGATAACAGATGATTCTCAACACATGCGACAGATGATTATCGTGATCCTTCGCCAAATGGGATTTGTAAATTTTTGCGAGGCAGAAGATGGAAACGAAGCTCTTCGCATCCTGAACTCTGAAAAGATTGATCTTATCATTTCCGATTTAAATATGCCTGGTATGTATGGGGATGATCTCTTGCAGCAGGTTCGATCCACGGAAGGTTTAGAAAACATACCGTTTTTTTTGGTTACAGGCGAAAGCCTCGTAACGTCAACCTAAAAATGACCCCCAACGACAATGCAAATTTGACCCAC
>JAOZSB010000306.1 GCA_029939895.1 Desulfobacterales bacterium | reverse complement strand
CAGCACGTTGGGTGCTATTCTAAAAAGTTAAACGGGACACTACTGATATTTTATAAGAGTCTACTCTGCTTCCTTTTCATACATTTCAACCGCAATGTTCATTTCTTTAAGGAGCTGCAAATTTAACTTCGCAATTACTTTCACAGCTTCCTTCTTGCTGATTGGTTCAAATGCCTTTGATGCTTCTGCGAGGATGGGTTTGAACTCTTGCCAGAGTTCTTTGACTTTCAGTAGCTGCTTGCGGATGTGGGGCTTGTCCGTCCTCTTTAAATTCAACATCGTATCACCATCAATAAGGCCACTTAACGTATGATCAAATAAAGAATAGGTTTGTTGCAGGCGCAATTGATTTTCAGGCAGCCTGTATTTATATGCTATCAACATATATTCTTTGGTCATTTTCTGCGATAACATCCTCTGTCTCCCAGACAGGTTAATAGCAGAAGCAAGGAAGGGGTCATGGGTCACCCCACCCTTTCCTGATTCAGTTTCATAAAGCCATACACATTTATTCATCTGCTTGAGCAGGGGGATATTATTTTTGGCGATACTGGCAACCTGGTCTGAGGTCACTTTTTTTGATTTCAGAATTGACTCAATCTCACTATGAAAAGGCAGCCAGAGAGTCTTTACTTTGTCGAGTTCATTTACAATATTATGATTACTGGTGGATGGAAGATTGAGTTCTTCATCACCATCGCGCAAGCCTTTTAATGTCTTGTCAAATAACTCTGATGAGGCTTTTAAATATTCAAGATTTTTTTCAACATTAAAACCAAGAGCTATCAAAAAAATCTCCTTGCTCATTTTCTGAGTAAGCATACGCTGCTTCCCGGAAAGATTGATAACTACTCCATAACGATCTGCCTCTTCAACAACGCTGTACCAAAGCTCCTTGCGCTTTAATGGCAGGGATTTTGCCTCAAGCAGTGGAGTTTCAATACGCAAAATCCTTCTATTTGCGATATTTGCCCTGGCAAGCAGGCTCTTATATTCCTCATTAAAGTAGTCATTAAAACTTCCATCTTTGAGCATCACCCTCAGCCCGGCTTCAATCCTTGTGGCAAGATCCTGATCCCTTAAAAAGAAATAAACAGGCTGGTGATAATACAAAACTAAATTATCCTCTATCTTTAAACTTGGGAGCTGGGTGCCGAATTGATCAAGCTCTACAAATATTTCTCCAATGCTTTTGGGCAGGCAGTCAAACCGATTACGTGCAAGCATCCTGAATGTCCCATCATATGAAGAACTTTTTTCCACGTTAAGACCGGCATGTTGCAGTATTGCGATATCTGCGCTGTCGTGTGCCTGACCGATTATAAAATCTTTCAAATCTTTTACTTCTTTAATATTGTTAAACTGAGACTGATTCTCTTTTTTTATTAAAAAAAGCCTGAAACCATAAACTCCCTTATGTAGCGGAATTCGAACCGATATCAGCTCTTTTTCCAACTTTAAGTTGGTTACCGCCCACACAATATCGGCTTTTCCCCTGATTACTTGTCTTATGCGCCTGCTGACTGAATCTGCGGGTTGCCCGTGAGAAGCTACTTCGAGGGTTCCATAGTCCTCATTTGTTACTTTAACAGCATGCTTTAAAAGCTTAATAATATAGCCCTGTGTTTTATCCAATTTATTCGGGACGCAATGTTCAATTTCATCTTCTTTTGCACAAATCGGGAAAGCTAAAAATAGTATTACACAAATTATTGTTGCATTCTTAATAATCCTCGTCCTCTCTCCCTCGCTTACAATTACCTTTCACATTTTTATTCAATAAATATTCTAATGAATAGGGCTGTCCTTACCAGATTATCAAGACAAACTTTTTAGATGTATTCCAACAACCCTTAACCTATCAATATCAAACACATTTTTTCCTTGGCAAGGCAATGCAAAATCAATCTGGCAAAGCAATTATTTGTTATTTTTTTTAACAACATAACACATTATCAAAAGGAAAAAAAGCAATATTTGAATTTTATTGACTTTTCTCTGTTTATACTTAATTGTTTTGGTCGCACAATAGAAAAACTGAAGGAAAATAATGGTACAATAGCCATACACACCAACCCAGTCCAATGTATACAGACTCAACGCATAGACCATATCAATGATACCACTATAAAATTTATAATTGGATGCCACCCAGGCGCTTCAGCAGCTTTTGATTTGGCAAATTTTCACAAGGCCCCATGATCACCGAGATGGGACCCTGTCAATTTTTATACTTGAGGTTCCTGCATCATTCACCAGGAAAGTAGTTCATGGATGTTTTTTTGAATTCTCGTTTGCTGACAAGCACTGAAAATTTTTCAACACCTGTTGTTTCCGACATTTTTTGCACAATAGCTTTTATGGAATCTGCATCTTTGGCATGTACCATCGTGTACATATTATAGGGCCACCCATCGGCAGGGTTTCTGTGGTAGCAGTGAGAGACCTCCTGGAAGCCCTTAAACCTGCTGCCGGTCTCATCAACCATTTCTTCTGAAACAACCCATGCGACCATTGCGTTTGCATGAAAGCCAGAGCGCTGGTGCCGGATTGTCGCACCGAATCTGCGAATCATTCCTTTATCGCACAACTCTTGCAGAGTTTTTATTACTTCATCCTCTGTAATGCCAATTTTATTGGCGATAGAGAGATATGGTCTTTGCTCGACCGGGATATCACGCTGGATTGCAGCTATAATTTTTTTTTCGTTTTCCGTTAACACGTTAGAATTTCTCCGGGAAAAGTTTTTTAACTTCTTCTTCACTTGCTCCGCATACGCCACGTTCTGTTATAAAACCAGTTACAAGGCGAGACGGGGTAACATCAAATGCATAGTCCTTTGCCGGGCTGTTTTCCGGCGGCACAAGGACCCGTTCTAATTTTCCATCTAAAAGTCCCTGAATGTAGCGGACTTCATCTGGGTCTCGTTCTTCAATCGGTATCTCTTTTACGCCATCTTTCATTACCCAGTCAAAGGTTGATGATGGGAGGGCCACGTAAAACGGGATTCCATTATCCTTTGCTGCCAGGGCCTTCAGATAAGTACCGATTTTATTTGCCACATCGCCGGTGTGTGTGGATCGGTCTGTACCAACGATCACCATGTCTACCATGCCGTGCTGCATTATGTGTCCGCCGGCATTGTCTGTTATCACGGTGTGCTTAATGCCGTGCTTGCCCAGTTCCCAGGCAGTCAGCCGTGCGCCCTGGTTGAGGGGCCTTGTTTCATCAACCCAGACATGGATATCAATATCATTATCAAATGCAGTGTACATGGAAGCGGTTGCTGTGCCCCATTCTACACAGGCTAGCCACCCTGCGTTGCAGTGTGTAAGCAGATTTACGGTCTTACCACCTTTTTGATCGGACAACTTCTTTATCAGGGGCATTCCGTGCTGCCCTATCATACGGCAGTTTTCAACCTCAAACTCTTCAATCACAAGTGCTTCATCCCGTGCAGCATCAAGTACTGCATCATAGGAGTCGCCTGCGTCCCTGAGCTTTGCGACCATTCTATCGACTGCCCATGCAAGATTGACTGCTGTGGGGCGGGCTGATTTAATTTTCTGGCATTCTTTTTCCAGATATTCCCAGTCAAGCTTTCCTTCGGGGGAATTTTTTACTGCTACAAACACGGCAAATCCGCCTGTCACACCGATTAAAGGCGCTCCACGCACACACATTTCTTTTATTGCATAAATTGCATCATCCACCGTATCCAGGCTCTTGATTATCAGTTCGTGGGGCAGCATCCGCTGGTCGATTATCTCAACTTTATCATCTTCTTTTTTTAGCCAGATGGGTCTCATTTCTTTTCCATCAACTTTCATATCATGCCCTTTCCAATTCAGCCATTAGTTCAGAATTTTTTCGAGTATCACTTTCGTAATCACATATGTTGGTTTTATACCCTCATCCCCCATGCTGCCCTGGGCAAGGGTCTGTCCACTTTCCAGCGGATTATCCGAAGCATAGTATGCATAACGCACCTTGGTGTTCCCCGGAATATGGTTTCTTATAATTGCAGCATTTATCGCCCGCTGGTAATGCCCGCCTTCCATTTCCAGGCCCACGGCTTTCCAGCTTGTATCACGAAATTTTGCCAGCATGTCCCGGTTTTGGAGGGATGTTCCGATTACCGTAATAATGGGCCCTTTATAGACATCAAAAATATCGCTGTACTGGGCAAAGTCATTTTTGTTCAAGTCTGACTTTATGATGTAGTTGTGGGGAGTCCCTTCAAAAACATGGGAACCGGCAATCATGATGTCGCCTTTTTTGCCGGGGAGTATGCCAGCTTTGCCCATAACAGAGATTGAGCGAAGGTTCAATTTTAGTTTCGGCTCACCCTCAAAAGGATTGAGAAGCTCGTCAATGACTTCAAACGCCTGCGCACCAAAGGCATAATCCATAACTATTATAACCGGCTTCTTGCCTTTAGCCATGTCAAGGTTGACCTGCAAAGACGATAACAGCTTCACCTTGTCAAGCATTGCAGTGTCTATAATCTGGCAATCGATGTTTGTACCGGAGGTATCGGCTATGTCGTACAGGCCGTTGTTTTCAGCAAATTTTTGAATAGCATCCTGATTTTTCATTGCCTCCATGACCATTTCGAACATATCAGCATCTTCAAGGTTTAGTGCTGCTGGTGCAAAAATCAGCTGTTTTACGCTGTGGAGATTGGCAGATACAATATGAAGCGGCCTGTCTGACAATTCAAGGTCAACAAGTTTTTGCTTGATGTTGTTGGCCCATGCCCTGCCGTACTTCTGGCTCCCCATCATCTCCCGGAGCGAGGGGGTGAAGTATATGATAAATTCGTTTTCAGAGGATTCTGATTCTTTTTCCACACGGTTGCCCAGATCATATATGATCCTGAAAAGCCCCCGGTTGGAGCTATGTTTTTTTTTGGACTCTTCCAGGTAATCGTATGTAGCACGGGTCTCCTTGTAGGTACGCCCCAGCAAAATACTCAGGTTCCAGACCGCCTGATCAAGATCTGCCCCCAAAGGCTCATCCATTGATCCAACAATTTTTTTCAGCTCCAGCCATTCACGGGTGTAGTCGCCCGACTGGTAGTGCATCTGGGAATATATTTTGTTGGCTTCAATATTCAAAAAAGTTAAATGGGTGATGATGTCATATATTTCCGAGATTCCACGAGTGACCACAAAGGCCATTTCCTTGTTGCTGACACGATGGGAAATTCTTCGTCTTTTTACTGGAATTATCTGCTCAAAGGGGGATTCCTTTAGCTCCTCCTGGGAGGTGAGGACAATCCGGGTACATTCCTCAATGCCCTTTGGGAGGCGTTCAATTATGTATTCAAGCCCCTTTAGTTCAGCGATTCTGGGGTCGTTCATTTCGCCATATATTTCCGGGCTTAATGCTCGCAGCCCTTCCTCCAGCGTCACGCCGGACTTCCCAGAGGGCTTAAAAAAACCTCTTAATGTCAGGGCATCGGCAGTGGTCTTGAACTGCCTGACCGCTAAACGTGCTTTCTGGGCACTTGAAAGCTCCATGACTATCCTTTCTGCAAAATTTTTGTAGTATTAT
>JAOZSB010000305.1 GCA_029939895.1 Desulfobacterales bacterium | reverse complement strand
GACTTGCAGTTATTGTTTACTTAAAAAAAAACTATACAGGATCGAATATGACTGAATTTACATCAACCATGTTTAAACCAATAGGCCACGTTAGAACACGGGCTGAAAAAGTTCCAAGGCACTGGAGTATTTCTGATGTTGAAGGAACCCTTGAAATTGACGGGCAATACGAAAAGGGTCTTAAGGATATAAATGCAGGTCAGAAAATCATAGTGATATTTGAGTTCCATGAAAGCCCGGTCTTTGAGGCAGCACTCCTGATTCAGCGTCCAGGGCATATTGATAAAGACATGGGAGTGTTCAGTATCTGCTCTCCCAGAAGACCCAACCCAATCGGTTATTCTGTGGTGGAAGTAATTGAACGAAAAGGTGCAAATATTTTAGTAAAGGGCATTGACATGCTTAATGACACCCCTATTTTAGATATTAAGCCCCATGTAGCAGACAATGGTTAAACTTTTTTTTATTGATTAAACTTACAAAATAAATTCTGAGCATCAAAAAAAAATCAACAGCAACTTCAACAATGAACCTGGGAGAACAACACTTTGACAGACAAAAAATTCATTATCCCGATTTTTTTGCCTAATGCAGGGTGTCCCCATGCCTGTGCCTTTTGCAACCAGGGCGCTGTGACAGGGTCAAGGGAGATGATTCCCTCTCAGGAGTCGATTATCAAGAGGGTGGAGGAGTTTTTAAGTTATACAAAAAACACTAGTCAGTACCCGATAATATCCTTTTATGGTGGAAATTTTCTTGGACTTGACGAAGATGAATTAATCAGGCTCCTTGAAGTTGCAACGCAGTTTATTGAATCAGGCCGTGTTAAGGGGCTACGGTTTTCAACCAGGCCGGACACCATAGATGAGGCCCGGCTTGATCTTATAAAAGACTTTTCAGTTGACACCATAGAGGTCGGGGCGCAGTCAATGGACAACCAGGTACTTGGAGCCGTGAACCGGGGGCATACTGAACTTGATACTATAAATGCAGCAAAGCTTCTTAAAAAAAGAGGTTATGAAACCGGGCTTCAGCTAATGACCGGGCTGCCCTCTGACACCCCGGACAAGTGCCTTTTGACTGCAAAAAAAATCGCAGAGCTAAAGCCAGATTTTGTCCGTATTTATCCAACCCTTGTTTTACGGGGGAGCATGCTGGCAAAGTTATACAGGGATGGTGCTTACACGCCTCAGTCCCTGGAAGATGCGGTGTTGCTGGCAAAGGAGCTTTTTAATGTTTTTCGCAAACAGGGAATAAAAGTCATTCGGCTTGGTCTCCAGGCGTCAGAGGAACTCTCGGACCCGGCAACTGTTTATGCAGGGCCGTATCACCCTGCTTTTGGGGAACTTGTCTATTCTGCTGTCTTTTTTGATATGGCTTCCAGGCTTATTTCCAGGGTTGATTCGATTTCCAGGGCAATAACAATCAAGGTACACCCCGGCAATATTTCTCAGGTACGGGGGCAAAAAAACATCAACAGGGACAGGTTGATTAAGGAATTCAGCCTCAACAGCCTGGGGATTGAAGCAGATGATTCAGTTTCAAGAGATTTTGGGATAGAAGTAATTAATTGCTGATTTTCATTGTGCTATAAGCTGCCACGGGCAGACTTTTTATGTACTATTTTTCTGCCCACAACAAAATATGAAAGAGTTGAAGATACTTGGAATAACTTTCATACAAACTGCCATGGGCAGACCAGTTTATGAGTTTATATGCAGACCCTAGGCGAAATATGATAGAATTGTAACATCTTAATCATTACTTTCATACAAATGCAGATTGTCATTGACATTACGTGAATCTGTATTAAATTTAAAAAAGTATTATTATATTAGGCAGTCTCTATTGACTGAGACTGTTTTTTTTGTATTGTGTTATATTGATAGCTTTAACACATCCTATAACTCAACAGACCTGCAAGGAAGGCACACGAAGAGAGACATGGCTGGAAAAAAAGATTACTACGAAATACTGGGTGTTGGTCGCGAAGCATCGGCTGACGATATGAAAAAATCGTACCGCAAACTCGCTTTAAAGTACCATCCTGACAGGAATCCAGGGGATAAAGAGGCAGAGGATATGTTCAAGGAGGCTGCCGAGGCCTACGAGGTCCTCCGTGATCCCCAGAAAAGGAAAATTTACGACCGCTATGGTCACCAGGGGCTGGAAGGCTCTGGATTCTCCGGTTTTGGTGGATTTGATGATATATTTTCAAGCATGGGCGACATTTTTGAGGAATTTTTCGGATTCAGCTCAAGACGGGGCGGCTCATCCAGAAGCAGGGCAAGAAAAGGCACAGACCTGCGCTATGACCTGACCCTGTCATTTATGGACGCAGCCTTTGGCACTGAAACAGAGATTGACGTTGAAAAAATGGAAAACTGCGATGATTGCGGCGGGACAGGATGTCAGCCAGACACACATCCCAGCGTATGCCCCCAGTGCAACGGCACAGGCCAGACATCAAGGACACAGGGGTTTTTCACAGTAAGAACCACATGCTCATCCTGCCAGGGCAAAGGAACCGTTATTGCAGAACCATGCAACTCCTGCCGGGGTAACGGGCAGATAGTTGCCAGAAAAAAAGTCTCTGTTAACATTCCAGGCGGTGTAGACAATGGATCACGCCTGCGGCTGACGGGCGAAGGTGAACCAGGGTACAATGCCGGGCCCTACGGCGATCTCTACGTTTTTATACATGTTGAACCGCACAGTTTTTTTGAAAGAAATGAAAACCATGTTGTATGCCGAATCCCGATTTCAATGATTCAGGCAGCCCTGGGCAGCAAAATCACAGTGCCGACACTCAAGGAAGATAAGGAAGTTGAGGTGCCAAAGGGTTCTCAGCCAGGAGATGTAATCCGGCTGGCAGGCCAGGGCATTCCTTCCCTGAGGACGCACAGGCGGGGTGATCAGATAATACTTCTTGATATCAAGACACCCACTGGACTTTCCAAAAAACAAGAGGCCCTGTTAAAAGATCTTGCTGAAATGGAAGAAAAAAAGTTTTCCAATAAATTAAAAAATATTCTAAAGGGTGATCGGAAAAAGAATTAAAAAAATTTCCTGAAAACTTTTTACTTATTTCATATACAGACAATCAGCATGAACTGCGTCAAAGCTTATTAAAAATTTAAATCTTTTAGGAATATATCATAATGTTTGAATTAACAGTCAAAACACATTTCGCAGCAGCGCATCAATTGAAGATGGTAGCTGAAAAATGCGAGAACCTTCACGGTCACAACTGGAAGATTGATGTGACAGTTGCAGGCAATGAACTCAACGAAGCCGGAGTTATTATAGACTTTGGCGAACTCAAGATATTTATTGAAGAAATCATGAACGAACTTGACCACAAGTTTCTCAATGAGCTTGAGTTCTTCAAGGATGGTAACCCATCGTCGGAAAATGTTGCTGTACATATAGCACAGCGACTTCAAAAGTCCCTGGACAAGCATTCACCAGCCATCAGGGTTGCCAGCATTGCAGCATGGGAATCAGATAACGCCTGCGCAAAATACTTTCCGCCTGTAAAATAATCCAGGCCATCCAAAAAAAATATCCTTAAAACCTTTCTGGTTTTCATATTCTGCACTTTCATGGTGTAAAGTGCAGAATATACTTTTTTTTGACCTTCTATCCAAAAACAAATCCAAATTCATTTTTGCATAAGAATTACTATCCTGCCAATATTTATATTGATTTGTCATAAGGATGTGATATTATATGTTGATTGAAAAAAACCTAACCAGTTCCCGGTCAATATCCGGTCAATACTTTGTCAATAATTAGTGCTTGAAAAAGAACACCTATGCTCAAACTTCTAATAATAGACGATAATCCTAATTTTTGTCAGGCCCTGTCTGGCATTGCAGCCGATACAGGCATGGAAACCACCTGCGCGCACACAGCAGCCGACGGGCTTTTAAAGGCTGCAAAGGGCGGTTTTGATGCTGTTATAATTGAAACCCGCCTGCCCGATGGGAATGGCCTGGATGCACTGCCTGAGATCAAATCCGCTGATTCACGACCAGAGGTCATAGTGCTGACAGCGTTTCCTGACACAAAGGATGCTGAAACAGCCATAATGAGACACGGTGCATGGGACTACCTGCCAAAGCCCCGTGACCTGTCATCCTTGAAGCAATTTTTTTCACGGCTCCAGAAGTTCAGGCAGGAGAAGAACACCCCTACAGCCAGAAAAAACATAAAACGTGGGGAGATAATCGGTAACAGCCAGGTCATGGGTTTGTGCCTGGAACTGCTGGCACGGGCGACTGTCATAGATTCAAGCGTTTTAATTACAGGCGAAACCGGAACTGGCAAGGAAGTATTTGCCAGGGCAATCCATGATAACAGCGCAAGGTCAGAGCATAATTTTGTTGTTGTTGATTGCGGAGCAATGCCCGATACCCTTGTGGAGAGCCTGCTGTTTGGTCATTCCAAAGGCTCCTTTACCGGAGCAGATACCGATGTTGAAGGATTTGTGCTTCATGCGGACAAGGGAACACTGTTTCTTGATGAGATTGGCGAATTGTCAGAAAAGGGTCAGAAAGCCCTTTTGCGTGTTCTACAGGATAAAAAATTCCATCCAGTCGGCTCCACAAAGACTTTGCACAGCGATTTCCGGCTGATCTCCGCTACAAACAGGGATCTCGATAAAATGGCCAGTGCCGGCCCTTTCAGAAACGACCTTCTGTTCCGGCTCAAGTCTGTCCTCATAGACCTGCCCCCACTGCGGGAGCGCAAGGAAGACATTGGCGAGCTTGCCCTGTATTACCTTTCCCTTTTATGGAGGAGCGAAAATCTGGGAATGAAGGAAATCGCCCAGGAATTCTACGATACACTTGGGTCCTATGAATGGCCCGGCAATGTTCGCGAACTCAACAGCGCACTTGAATACGCAACCGCAAAGTCCTTCTATGAATCAACCCTGTTTTCAAACCACTTGCCAGATACAGTAAGAATGGCAGCCCTGAAAAAAAGGCTTGAACAGGGAGAGCTTTCCGCAAACAGCAATAACACAATCATGAAGTGGAAAGATCATAGAAAGGCCATGATCGAAAAGGGTGAATCCGAGTATCTCACAAGGCTCATGAATGAGTCTGGCGGTAGTGTTGAAAGGGCTGCCCAGCTTTCCGGCATGTCCCGGCCATGGCTCTACGAGCTTATCAGAAAGTATGGTATCAGCATTAGCTGAAGGATTTTATGGTAATACCATAATCAGTATGGTAGCACCATAATAGGCGAGCATTCTCAGACAACAATCAACAAATCACAATCAAATTCAACATGTTATAGCCACCACACCATATCATGCCCTGACAGTCCAGCATGTTAAAATCAACTAATACCTTTACCCTGCCCATAAATATAGACTCTTGTCAGCCTGCCCCTTATTTGCAACCAGTTGATATAGCACGATAAGTTGCAAATACGATTTTCAGGCATGATATTTGCTCACATAATTAACTACAACTAATCCAATACTTCAAATCAGCATTGTTTATATAGATTTTATAAACCATTTATAAGAAATAAAACAATAGATAAACCCCAATATATAA
>JAOZSB010000304.1 GCA_029939895.1 Desulfobacterales bacterium | reverse complement strand
AAATTTTCAATAATTGAAATAATAATTATATTCATATGCACATTCTTTTAAAATAAACCCCATGAAACTGATACAGGCTCATTTTGAAATGCCCATTGCATTTGAGGCATTTAAAAAAAACATGGCAATATAAAAAGTAACTTATTATTGAAGAGATATTTGAATTTTTTTTGGATTAGAAATAATTGAAAAAAAACAACAAAATAAAATGCTACAAATCAACATTGTATGTTTTAGCGATATTTTCAAGGGTATCAAGGGCTTCATCATACTCATAGTCGTTTGCTTCGGCTTCGAGTTGCCGCATGGCAGATGATTTTATAAACTGTTTGGCTTCTTCAATACAGGCGATTATATGCTCTGGATCTGCAAGCCTCAGTGCGTTGGAAAGCTCACCAATCATTCTTGAAGCGTTTTCACCGTCGAAAAAGTCCTCATCTCCATCTGCTGCGCCTTCATCGTTAACATTGGCAAGAAGGGTCGCAAAAAGTCTTTCTTTGCTTATGGGTTTTCCAATATAGTCATCAAAGCCAGCCATCATGCTGGCCACATCATCCTTATCAGAAAAGACAGCAGTGGTGGCAATAATTGGTGTTGTTATACCTTCAAAATTTTCTTTAATAGCTTTAGCGGTGGCGTAACCGTCCATTTCCGGCATCAGCAGATCCAGGAGGATAGCCTCAAAGGACTCTGTCTTTAAAGCATCAAGGGCATCAACACCATTTGTTGCCAGCTTAGTCTTAACCATGGCCGATGCAAGCATTTGGATTATTATGTCGCTGTGGGTGGGATCATCTTCAACAACCAGAATTTTTTTGCCGGCAAGTCTGGCAATGTCGTTAGGCAGAATACTTGTGTTTCTGGTATTATCAGTTTTGCCAAACCCGGAAAGTATTGCGCGGTGCAGGTTGTATTTGCAAGCTGGTTTTAACAAAACATTATCTGCGCTGTTACTGTAAAGATGGCTTACCTCGCTATCAAAGGGAGTAGAAACAATCAAGGTTATCCCTGCTGATTTGAGCTTTTGACAATGCGTCTTCCAATCACTTCCAGGTATTGTGGTATCCAGAATAACAAGGTTTACAGGAGACTCTGTGTCCTTGGATGCGATTGCGTCATTCACTGCACTGATCGCATCGGAAGTGGTTTTCACTTGATAACCAAAGGAAGTTAATGCCTTGTCAATGGAGTTTCTTGATTCTGCTAAATCGTCCACAACAATAACATTCAGGGCATCAATTTCATTTGGGAAAACCAGGGTGCTTTTTCGTTCGCCCGGCTGCTGTTTAAAAGTAGCTGTAAAATAAAAAGTTGAGCCTTTATCAAAAGTGGACTCAACCCATATATCTCCGTCCATGGTATGGGCCAGTTTTTTGCTGATGCTAAGCCCAATGCCAACTCCATCGTGTTGCCTGGTTGATGTTGTATCGGCCTGGGTAAAGGGTTCGAACAGTATGGGCAAATGCTCCTCAGCAATGCCGGTACCATGATCCTCTACAAAAAAAGTTCCTATGGTCTGGTCAAAGGATATTTCAGCAGATTTTGCGCCAATGACTATATGGCCCCCCTTTGAGGAAAATTTTATTGCGTTGTCCAGGAGGTTGGAAAAAAGTTGCTGGAGCCGTCCAGGGTCACCAATAAGCACCCTTAAACTTTCAATGTTGAAATCAAAGACCAGTTCCAGTTTTTTCGCGCCAGCTTTTTCAATAAACTCGTTCCTGATCCCTTCCAGAACCTCCCTCATCCTGAAGGGCCGGGCAGCAAGTTCAAGTTTGCCCGAATCAAGTCTGGAAAAATCAAGAATATCATTTATAATATCAAGCAGTCTGTAGCCAGAGGTATTTATAGTATTAAGGTAATGTTCAATCTTGGGCGTGGTATTTTCATCAAGCGCAAGCTCCGATGCCCCAATAATACCATTCATGGGTGTGCGGAGTTCATGGCTCATGTTGTCTATGAACAGGCTTTTTGCCTCGTTTGCCGCTTCTGCACGTTTTTTTGCATTTAAAAGCTGCTTTGTGCGGCTTTTGACAATATCTTCGAGTTGGTCCCTGTGTTTTTTCAGATCCAGGTGTGTTTTCACCCTGGCCCTTACAATGGCTCCGGTAAACGGCTTGGTTATGTAGTCCACCGCACCCATTGAGAATCCCTTTGATTCCTCTGCATCTTCGCCCTTGGCAGTTACAAATATTACAGGGATACTCCAGGTTTTTTCATTGTTCTTGAGTTCCGTAAGGACTGCGTAGCCATCCATTTCCGGCATCATGATGTCAAGAAGTACCAGATCTGGCTGATTTTCCTCTATAACCGCCAGTGCTTCTTTGCCGCCAGTGGCAACAGAAAAGGTGTATTCCTGGGTAAGAGTTTCAACAAGAAGCCTTATATTAATTGGCTCATCGTCTATAACGGCTATATGATATTTTTCACCCTGATGATTCATGCTAACAATCCGAAATATTTACAATTCGATATATATGCATTTTTTGCATACCCAATATCAATTTATGTTATTTCATAACATATAATAAAAGTTTTGATAGGGCAACTAATAACTGACTTTTTTATTATTTTTCCAACTATTTCTTTCAAAAAAAAATCCAGATTTCCATAAAAAAATTTGATCTGCCCTGAAATAATTAAACAAAAATGATTTGATGATTTCTCAAAAAAAACCATTTTTATTTTTATTTTTTGCTCGTATATATATATTTTGAAGATAAACTTAATATTTGAATATATTCAACTTCAACATCCATAAATATCAGTTAAATCTGCCTTCGCAAACGGTTTGAGCCTGTTACATATGAAGATTTGAACTTAACGGTTTCCCGAAACCATACAGCAGGAATTAACAGGGACAGGTGCTTATCACCAATATCCTCGATTTGAGCTGCTGCGTTTTCGATTTTTGATTTTGTCGATTCCGGCAGGGAGCAATTAATGATAATTCTTTTTTGCGAGGCTGCTTTATTAAAGCTGCTGACAAGCTCATCTCCGGCTACATGGTGATCTGCGCCCAGCCCTGCATTGGCTTCAATAGTACCGGGCTGCTCAGGGTTCAGCACCACTGCCTCCACAGGCGTATTTTGCCCTCGAATCAGCTCAAGTTCCGACATTTCACTGTTTTCCGAAAAAATCACTATCCTGGGGTGCGCCGTCATCCTCTTTGCTGGTCGCCTGTCCTGGCTGAAAACCTTTTTGACGGTAAAATATTTTTTATCAAAGTAAAGGCCAGTTACCATATCTGCGTGGCTGGTGCGGGCATCAACGCTGGTGCCGGGTTGATCGACAAGGGGAATGACGTTGATTTCATTTATGTGGTAATGTTTCCTGGCAGTCTTTTGGGTGACCTCTATTACAGAATACAGGCCGGGTACAAATTTTGATCCTATAATGAACATGCAGGCTATCTCCTGTAGATGCTCGTTGCTACATTTGCATAGCCATGGTTCAGCCCCATAAGGCTTTCGGACATCCCGGTCATCAATAAGCCGCCAGGTCGCAGGGATGAATAAAGCATTTTTACCACCTTCTCCTTGGTGATGTCATCAAAATATATCATGACATTTCGGCAGAAGATAATGTCGTAAACATTTCTAGACGATTCGGTTATTAGATTGAATTTGTCGAAAAGAATATGCCTTGCAACCTCTTTTTTAACCTTGATGTGTCCCTCCCATTTATTTTTCCCCTTCTGGAAATATTTATGCAAAATCTGGACAGGCATGACCCTTGCCCGTTCCTTGGGATATATCCCCCGCTGGGCAAATGACAGCATTGAGTCTGAAATATCGGTTGCGTCTATGGAAAATTTATACCCCATATTCATGAGCTGAACTGCGATGGTGTATGGTTCCTCACCGCTTGAACAGGCAGCACTCCATATTTTGAGTGGCGTACTGTTTTGAGTGTTTGCCAGGATGTATTCGCAGTGTTTGTTTTCCCGGAAAAAAAAGGTGTGGTTGGTTGTTACTGCATCAATGAAGCTCAAAAATTCTGCCTGATCATCATTTATCAATTGAATATAATTCGCAATGGAATCCATCTTCAATAACCTGAGACGCTTGGAAATCCTTGCCTTTAAAAGATCAATTTTGGACTCGTTTAATTTTATACCCGATTCTTTATAGACCAGTGCGGACAATTTCTTGAATTGTGCCGAAGTTATTTTTGTGTCATTAAGCAAAAATCATCTCCTAACAAACATAATAATTGTGTACCTGATAAAAAAAGTCTTTGCATCCTCTTGCCCTTCAGACACCAGCAACAAGTTGTAGATGTCACCAGGAGCAAAATTGATGCTGGCATTATTATTTTTATGAAGTTTATCCCTTTGGTTAATTCGTAAGGCAGCCTGCCTGCTCCAAATAAATTTAATAGTAACATCAAAGCCATGTGCCTGGTTTATCCATCTGGTCTGGTTACTAAATAAGCAAAAAACTTTCATAAATTGTTATGTTTTATAACAATACTCATTATAGAGAACGACTGGCAATTGGTCAATGATAATGGAGGCGCAAATACAAATAATATTTTTAGCAATACCTGCGCATCCTGTTTTGCTCACATGACACCAGATTTTGCAAGCTAAATGCCGCTGATTAATGTGATAACAGCAGGAAAACCAGAATTGAATTTTTTTTTATGTTTTGCTTAAGCAATCCATTTTTAGTCCGATATAAATATAGTCTGTTAAGAAACGCTACTGCTGTTTAAAATTTCATGCGGAAAGACTTTTCACTTATTTCATATCAGACCACATGGAAAGACAAGGCAAAAAGCCCAGAGAAATCGCCTGTCAGTAGATTTAACTGCAAGGGGGGTTGAGAAATGAAAGCAATAATCAAGACTGTCATGAGAAGCAACAAGCAGAAGGTTTATGAAGTTTATCTTAAATCAAAGGGGAGCCTTCGCTACCTTGGATGTTCTGCAGACTATGAAAAAGCCTGTTTTTTAAAGAATCTCCACGACGGTCAGTAAACCACAATTAAACATGAAAGCAGGAACCCATGCTGAAGGATAAATTTACCTACACGATTCTTGACGAGTCCGGCAAAATAAAAGTTAAAGTAACCAGCCTTGATAAGATCCTTGACAGGGCAAGCATCATCAAGTCACAGGTTCTCCGCAAAAGTCGCTGCAAGAGCTAACGTTTTTTTGTTTTCCCATATGTGCATTCGGCAGGCAAAAAAACTAATTTTTTAACGCCCTGCTGCTCCCATCGTCATCACCAGCCAGTACACAATGGCAGTGTAATCTCGGCCTGGGTACAGGCAATTGAAAAGTTTCGGTATTTCCTTTTTAAATATATTAAAAAACCAGCCTCAAACAGCCATAATACTAAAATGGAAGCATTTAAAATAAAGGAAAAATATGCACCTGATTCAGGCGAACTTAAAACACACGCACAAACTATAAGATAACCAGAAAGAACTGCCAGCATCGGCTGAAGTCCCCAGGTAAAAAAATGGCGTTTTTTCCCCCTGGACAGCCTGGAAAAACATAATAATAAAATCGGCCACACAAAACACAGCACCATCAGCCAGTCATCATATTCATCAAAATTGAAATCCTTAATTA
>JAOZSB010000042.1 GCA_029939895.1 Desulfobacterales bacterium | reverse complement strand
ACACAAGGATATGAAAGACAATGATCCCCTACAATAAACCATATATTGCCGGCAAAGAATTGTTTAACATCTCCAGGGCAGTAATCGAACATGGCTGCATCTCCGGGGATGGCGCATTTACAAAGGAGTGCCAGGACTGGCTGCAAAAACACCTGGAATGCAACAAGGTGCTGCTGACCCACTCATGCACAGGCGCACTTGAAATGTCTGCAATCCTGTGCGACATCCAGCCCGGTGATGAAGTAATCATGCCCTCCTTCACCTTTGTATCCACTGCCAACGCCTTTGTGCTTCGTGGCGGTGTGCCAGTGTTCATAGATATTCGTCCTGATACATTGAACATGGATGAAAACAAAATCAAAGCAGCAATCACCAAAAAAACAAAAGCAATTGTTCCGGTTCATTATGCAGGCGTTCCATGCGCCATGGATGTAATATGCGACATTGCAAAAAAACATAATCTCTATATAATTGAAGACGCAGCCCAGGCTCTCCTGTCGTCATACAACGGCAAATACCTTGGCACAATAGGCGACATCGGCACATTGAGTTTTCATGAAACCAAAAATATCATCAGCGGTGAAGGCGGGGCACTGCTGCTAAATAACGAAAAATTTATTGAACGGGCAGAAGTCATATGGGAAAAAGGCACCAACAGGAAAAAGTTTTTCCGTGGAGAAGTTGATAAATACACATGGGTGGATGTTGGGGGTTCATTTCTACCCAGCGAAATTATTGCTGCTTTTCTTTTTGCCCAGCTTGAAATGGCAGAAAAAATAATTGACAGCAGGCGCAATACCTTCAGCCTTTACTCTACTCTCCTTGCTCCCCTTGCCAAACAGGGAAAGATTAAACTGCCCTGGGTTGAAAATACTTATCACCCTGAAAATTCTGATGACTACTCATCTTCCTTTAACGGTCATATTTTTTATATTATTACTGCTTCAAATAAGGAGCGAACAGATTTAATTGCGTATTTAAAAAGTAAAGATATTCTGGCTGTTTTTCATTATATTCCGCTGCATTCATCGCCTGCGGGCATGAAGTACGGCAGGGCCGACGAGGAACTGGTAAATACTGACACCCTGAGCGAACGGGTGCTGCGCCTGCCATTGTTTTATGGAATGGAGGAATGGCAGGTGGAAATGGTTGTGCAGGAGATAGAGCGGTTTTATAAAAACCAGGCCTAAGGGAGATAAAATTCAATGGCACAAAAAAAATCCGGAATTCATTCAATCCTGTCTGCCTCTTCCATATATAATGCTGTTCAGTCAATGCTGGGAGCAAGACACGCAAGAGAAGAAATCATCCCCTATTTAAATTTAAGTAAAAACGCCAGGCTGCTTGATATTGGCTGTGGTACTGCTGAAATTCTGGAACATCTTCCCGATGATGTGGAGTATGTTGGCTTTGATGCATCTGAGCAATACATAAACGCTGCAAAGCAAAAATACGGAACCAGGGGAACATTTGTAGCAGAAGTACTTTCCGATACCCAGCTTAATGAATATGAAAATTTTGATATTGTAACAGCCGTGGGTTTGATGCATCATCTTGATGATAATGAAGTACTGTCCCTGCTCCGGGTTGCCCAAAAAGCCCTGAAAACCAGCCAGGGAACCCTTGTCACCGTTGATCCCTGCTATACTCAAAACCAGTCCTCTATTTCCAGGTTTGTTGTTGGTCAAGACCGGGGGCAGAATGTTCGCGCCATTGATGAGTACAAAAAACTTGCAATGTCTGTTTTTCAAGATGTAGTGCTGCACCATAGAAACGACTTACTTAATATTCCCTATGACCATGCATTACTTGTTTGCAGGCAGGCGACTAAAGAGCCAGTGTAAAAAAACCCTGGAGACTGACAAAAAAAATGAATGCGCATACATCAAATGTTTCAATTAAATATCTCATCGGGCTGATTATTATTTATCCGCTGCTGTTTGTGTGGCAGGGGCTTGACTTCACAGACACCGGGTTCTGGCTGACAGGCTATCGGATTTTTTTATCGCACCCGGAAAGTATTGGCAGCGGGATTGCCAACTGGGGCAGCTACGCAATCGGCTGGCTGGTTTCCTTTTTTACTGCTGATCTGGGAATACTTGGATTTAAATTTGCCGATGCAATAGTCTGCTGGGCCACGCTGTTTATCAGCTATTTACTTCTTAATGATGTAAACGACAAAAAAGATAAGCACCTTATCCTTATACTGCTTTTTACTACGCTGCTGTATGCAACAAAAACCATTGGAAACTGGATCGGCTATAATAACCTGACCGGCCTTACATATATTGCCGGTGGAGCATTGCTCTATTTTGGTTTACAACGCTCTTCTGTAACAAAAATCTGCATTTCAGGTTTAATAACTGGCGCAGGAATTTTTATACGGTTCCCCAACCTCCTTGGCATTGGGCTGGTGAGCGCAGTAGTATTGTATGGATGGGCAGAAAGACAAAAGCTTTCAAAAATAGCAGTCAACGCCATCTCATTTACTGCCGGATATGTTGCTGCAATAATTTCTGCAATACTTCTAATGAAAGTCATGGGCCACTATGAGTATTACGCAAAAAGCCTTAGCGCAGTATCCAATATGGCAGCCAGTTCAGACTCCCATCATTCCAGCGGTCATCTTATAAAGTTTTTTATCGAAGATCATATCATGGCCTTTGGAATTGCGCTCGAAGCATTCGGCATTGCTTTTTTCTATACCCGCATCGCCTGCCTGCTTTCGAAAAAATGGCAGATATTGTTTTTACTTCTGGGTATGATTGCAGCAGTTATTATACTTCCTGTCATGGGCTGCTGGAAGTGGATCGTCACTGGTTTCTGCTATATACTTCTCCTTGTGGCTGTTTTTGATAACTTCCGAAGCAACAATAAAATAATGCTTCTGGCGTTTGTTGCAGGTTTAATACTGATGTTTGCCCCGCTTGGCTCCAGCAACGGAATCAGAAACGCTACATACGGCAGTTGGCTTGCCCTGCCCCTTACCCTGCTTATCATCAATAATACAAAACAGGTTTCCATGGGAAGATTCAGCCTGAACAGGGATGAGGTTGCTTATCTTTTTACGCTGATAATTCTTAGCCTGTGCGCATTTTCTATTACTGCAAAAATGTCATACACATATCGTGACAGCAAAAACAGGCTGTTGATGACATCCACGGTAGACCACCCACTGCTCAAGGGCGTGCATACCACAAGCGCACGTGCAGCAGTTGTTCAGGAGGTGCTTGATGCGCTGGCCCTGCATGTCCAGCCTGGCGAGCCACTGCTTGCATATAATGAAATTGCCCTGATACACTACATTACAGGGACAGTGCCGTGGCTTGGAACCCCCTGGCCAATGCTGAACCCGCCGAAATTAACAGAAGCCCTGCTTAAAGAAAAAGAAAACTCAAAGGAAAAACTGCCGCTGATTGTAAGGGCAAGGGGCAATACTGCAAAAAACACATGGCCCCTTGGCGACATATCATATGATAATTTTAACCAGGAAGATAAGAGCCGGGCAGTATTCAGCCATTTTGAAAAACGCAATGGCTATGAAATTATCTGGGCAAATGATTTTTTTGAAATACTGCAAGTAAAGTAATTGAAGCATAACAGCAGCACAGGCGTTGCAGTACTGGGCAGGGTGATGCAGATTGCTATTAAGACCTTGCAATTCTAATGAAAATGGGTTATATTGTTCATAATATTATGTTTAAATTGAAGTAGTCCAACCCTGAAAGAAAGGGTTGTTCAAGAACATTATCTGGGGCAATTGTCATAAACCCCGTGCTTTAAAAATTTCTTTTATCAGGCTGTGAATGCGCGTGGGCGCAGGTATTCTATGGACAAAAATGAAATTATACTATCGGTTGTAGTGCCTGTTTATAACAGTGAGGCCACATTAGCTGAGCTGACTGGTCGCCTGAAAGCAGTACTGGCGAACTTGACAGGAACAGGCTATCAGATCATTTATGTAAACGACGGCAGTGCAGATTCCTCCTGGAATATCATAAAGGGTCTTGCAGAAAACGACCCGCAGATATATGCCATCAACCTGACCAGAAACTTCGGGCAGCATAACGCCTTAATGTGCGGCCTGTCCCAGGCCCTGGGAAAATATTCCATCACCATTGACGATGACCTGCAAAATCCACCAGAGGAAATTCCAAAGCTTTTTGAGAAAATCCAGGAAGACTACGACGTTGTCTACGGTGTTCCAAACACCAAGCACCACCCTAAATACCGAAATATCGGCTCAAAAGCAATTCAACTTGTTTATCAAAAAACATTCAAAACAAATGCCAGCATCACATCCTTCCGCATCATTACACGACAAACCGTGCAAAACATGATGGGCTACGAAAAAAGCTTTACTTTTATTGACGGGGTTATCTCATGGTTTACTTCCAATATCGGTAACGTTTTTGTTGAACACAAAGAAAGAAAACAGGGTGGAAGCGGGTACTCCTTCCCAAAACTTGTTGTCCTTGCAATAAACCTGCTCACCAACTTCTCAATATCTCCACTGCAAATCGCATCCCTGACCGGACTCTTTTTCTCGATAGTCGGCTTTTTAATCGGCTCATACTACATGCTTAAAAAATTGTTCTTTGATATACCAATCTCAGGCTTTGCATCAATCGTCGTTTCAGTTACCATCCTCATGGGCGTACAACTGCTGACCACCGGTATACTCGGAGAATACATCGGACGAATCCACATCAACGTAAACAACCGACCACAATACGTAATCCGTGAAATCGTAAAATCTGAAAAGGATTCTTAAAAAGGATTTTTAAAAGCATGGGGACACTTTTGTGAACAAAAGACTTTTGCTTAGTTGGCATTGGTATTTTTTTTGTCAGGCGCATCAAGAATCCAGCCCTCATTACCATGCCCGCCTCAAAATTGAGATAGCCATTTTTTGACTATTCAAAATTATTATTTTTCGCACTTCATCATTTATTATTCTGAATATTTGCTATAATGCTATATTATGGATTTAGTTACATCAATAACATAATCAATCTCATTTTTTGTCAAGCCTGGATAAAGGGGCAGGGTTATGGTTCGTTTGCCAATATCGTATGCGATGGGGTAGTCATCAGGAAGGAAGCTAAATTCTTTTTGAAAAAATGTAAGCTGGTGAATTGCGCGATAGTTAACAGCAACGCCAATGTCATGCTCATGAAACAAAGTCAGTATTTCATCTCTTCTGTCTTTATCAACCCATATTGTGTAAAGATGGTGGGCGCTTTCCCCCGGCCTTGAGGGGATTGTCAAATTCTTGATACCGCTGAAACCTTCATCATAGCACGTTGATATTTTTTTACGCATCCTCAAGTTGTCAGGCAGGCGGCTGATCTGTCCAACCAATAATGCAGCATGGATGTCATCCAGATTATATTTCCAGCCCAGAGAAATCATATCCCAGTGTTTATAACGGCCATGATAGCGGGCTGCGGCATCTTTTGACATGCCGTGAAGTCTTAAGGTTCTGATTTTTTTTGCTACATCAGCATTATTAGTAGAAGCGGCCCCTCCCTCACCACATGTAAGATTTTTCGTAGCATAAAAGCTATAGCAGGCAACATCACCCAGTTGACCAGGCTTAATGCCATCCCTTTCACCTTCAATGCAATGCGCGCAATCTTCAATGATCTTCAGATTATGCTTCTGGGCAATTTGCCTTAGAGCTTTCATGTCCACCATTGCTCCGTATAGATGGACAGGCATAATGGCTTTAGTTCGTTTTGTGATTACTTTTTCAATTTTGCTCACATCGATTAACCCGGTATCGTCTTCAACATCCACAAATACGGGTACTGCACCTGCGTGCAAGATTGATGTAGCGGTAGCTATAAACGTCATAGGGGTAGTAATCACCTCATCACCAGGGCCAACATCAAGGGCAAGTAATGACAGATGAAGTGCGGCTGTGCAGGAACTCAATGAAACTGTATGCTCAAGACCTGTAAAGTTTGAAAATTTTTCTTCAAAGCTTGATGATACAGGCCCTGTTGTCAAAAAAATCGAATTTAAAACATCAACAGCATTCTGGACATCTTCTTTTTGGAGTGAATGTTTAAAAAATTCTATTTTCAAAAGCAGCTATTTCCTTAATTTTAGTATTAATGCAGTATATAATTTTTAATGAAGTTCTTTTTTTCCACTTACAGAAACAATCGGTATTTCTCTTAACCATAGCATTTTCTGCCACCACTTTTGATTATCAACGTACCACTTTATTGTTTTTTGAAGACCGTCTTTCCAGCTCAATTTTGATTTCCACCCAAGAACTTCTTCAACTTTGGAACTATCAGAGGTATGCCTGAGAACCTGCCCCGGACGATCTCCAACAGTAATCATACAACTTTTGTCGGTACACATCATTGCGATTATATCTTCAGCAATCGACAAAATAGAACGGTGCTCACCACTGCCAATATTAAAAACTTCACCAACAACCTTGCTTTCAGGTGCGTGTAATATCATATCAATGGCTTCACAGTTATCATCAACATGGATAAAATCCCTTGCCGATGAGCCGTCACCATGCACCCGCAACTGTTCCCCCAGGAGAATACTTGTAATAAATCTTGGAACAACCTTTTCCAGATGTTGGCGGCGACCATAGTTATTAAATGGCCTGACTATAACAGCCGGAATATCATATGTTTGACAATAGGAGTAAACAAGCCGGTCAGCACCAACCTTGGCAGCAGCATATGGACTCATTGGATTTAAAGGATGATCCTCATCTATAGATGGGCTTAATGCAGTACCGTACACCTCTGAGGTTGATATGTGGACAAATCTTTTTACTGTACTACTGTATTTACAAACTGCATTTGCCACAATTTGAGTTCCAATTACATCTGTTTGAAAAAACTGTGTATTATCATATATGGAACGGGTAACATGGCTTTCCGCTGCAAAATGCACCACATAGTCAGCCTGTGCCACAAGGGTGTCCATGAGCTCACCATTCATAACATTTCCATACCAGAACTCAAATCGATTATCGCCAAAATTTTCCCATATTCGTACTGGAAAATTCTCAACAGTACCTGCATATGTCAAGGCATCAACAACAATGATTTTATAATCAGGATATTTATTGTAAACATAATGAGTAAAAGCAGATCCGATAAAACCAGCGCCACCTGTAATAAGAATTGTTTGCATTTTTTTTGTTACCTTTTCTCCATAATTATTTCAAGACCCTCTGGCCCATTATTAAATATCAGGTCAATCACTGATAAATATGGCATAAATCCTTCAAATAGCTGAGTATAAGTCGGGTGTTCATATTCCTGATACACAATTTGTATACCTTCACTTTCAAACAAGTTTTCCTCTATATAATTTTTACCCGCAGCCCCTTCGTAAAAACTTGTTCCACCCAGATATTTAATTATTTCTATCAATCGTGAGGTCCCATATCCTTCGATATTCAGATCGGAAGACATAACCAGTTTGGTGTTAATCCCCAAAACCGACATGAACCACTTGATCAATGTTAAATTAAGATCTGTCAAAAGCTCCCATTTGCATTCCAATATTTGGAAAAGATCGCCTGCATAGGTTTCGAAATACTCGGACTTCCTGTAATTCTGCTCCAGGGTTTTTATATGCTTGCGCTGCCAGTGATCTACATTGTTAATACGAACTTGATTGATTAAAGGGAGTGCCTTCCCTTTTGTGAGAACAGGCACGGTCAGCCATTTTATTCCCTGGGATGTTTTAATCCTGTTCCTGTTTCGCCAGCTTCCTTTCTCGAACTGCACATCATCATAGATAACAAATACATCGGAACGGGCAATTTGATCAAAATAACCAAGCCATGGCAGGTAGCTAGATTGTAGAATACCAATTACTAATGGCTTTACACTCATATATGACAATCCAGTATCACCGAAGAGAAATTCATATCTTCTCCCATTGAGAAGGATTCAAACGGCGCACCTCACCCTTGTTTACTTTACCCCGGGCTTTCAAAACAACCCACTTCATCCAAAAACCAAAAACATCCTTAATAGATTTATATATTGAACTAAGCTTTGTGCCTTTTGCTTCACCTTGTGTTCTCGGCAAAAAAGAGATTGGGACCTCCATGATTCGTGCCCCCTTCCAGTATGACTTCAATAAAATCTCCGGATTGACGAAGGAGCTGTCTGATTCTACAATAATTGAATGAACAAAGCTGGTGCGATAGAAAACTACGTTTTGATAGTCCGACATTGGAAGACGATAAAGAATACGAATTATTATGTAGTTGCAAACCGAAACAATCGCTTTTGGCAGGTTGTCCGAACGTTTTGTCAGGTGGTGACCGAAAAGCATAAAGAAACTTGCGAGGGTGCTCGAAACCATTCCCTTTTGTTGTGCCGGGGTGTGGCGCACACCAGCAACCACATCATAATCATTTAATAATTCAAGAAATGTACGAAGCATTCTAATATCATA
Organism: Desulfobacterales bacterium; assembly: GCA_029939895.1. Classification (GTDB taxonomy): domain Bacteria; phylum Desulfobacterota; class Desulfobacteria; order Desulfobacterales; family JAOZSB01; genus JAOZSB01. The sequence goes on along the minus strand of JAOZSB010000042.1, from coordinate 11,184 downwards.
TGACCAGTCAATCGTTTGCCAGAAGAGATACTCCTTACTGGCTTCCTTGATGGCTCTCATGCAGGAGTAACCCACATTGCGGTTGGTCTCATTTGTGAATAATTTTATACGTGGATTTGTTTTCGCAACTTCCCTTACAATTTCATTTGTCTTATCCCTGCTTCCGTCATCTATAACCACTATCTCATAGTCAACAACGTTTTGCTCCAGCAACTCGACAACCCTAAAAAGATAATTTTGTATAAGCTTCTCTTCGTTATACGCCCAGCAAATCAGCGAAACACTGCGATCGAACCTGGGCATGGTGTCATTGTTTTCTAAAGTGAATTTTTTTTCGGTTCCATATGAGTTTTCTGTCCGATTTGTCATTATTCATCTTTCATCGCCAATTATTTCTGATTTTCTGGTATCGGCATCATCCAGAACTTTCCAGTAATTATACTGCCACGAACGATACTTCCAGTCTGCACATGTGGAACATATAGGTATCTCATGCCCTTTCATATTGAGATGTTTTTCCCGATATGAAGAGAACTCCGTCCCTTTCCATATATCCTCAATCATTCGGTCTTTTACGTTGGCGAACCTGTGCTCAAAGGCTATATCTTCCCCGCAAAGTGTGACATCACCCCGTGAATCAATGTTCAGGCGTTCAAAAAGCCATGGGCAGGGCAGGTGCTTTTCAGGCTCCAGATAAGGCGACTCATCGGCTGAATTGGCTTCATTATAGCCCCATGTCAGATATTTTCGTACCTGTATTTTGTCAACAAGCGGTCGCCAATGGTCCTCAGCAGCCTTGATATCAACATCCTGCTGATTGATAATACTGCATATTATGCGTGTATCACTCTTTTTTTCGTCACGAATCTGCTTTGTCATCTTTACGCTTTGATTGAGCCTGTCCCAGTTCAACCCCGGCCTGACTTTTTTGTAAGTCTCTGAATTACCAGCGTCAACACTAAATTCAATCGCATCTGTTCCAGCGTCGATTAGTCTTGTAAGTTTTTCTTTGTCAAAGCATGAGCCGTTTGTAATAAGGCCAATACGGCAACCCTGTTTTTTTGCAAACTCAATCAATTCTACAGCATTGGGGTGCAGCATTGGCTCCCCTCCACCGGAAAGGCGGAGCAATGATTTATGCTTTCCGCACTCCACAGCAATCTTGCGGAATAATTCATCCGGCATTATCATGGCATCTTTATAGTCGGAACGAATGTTTGAGTTGTTGTATGGGCAGTTCGGGCATTTGGCGTTGCACACATATATAAACGACAAGACTACCATCATTGGGAAATCTTGAGCTTCTGTACGAATGCCGTATTCATTTTGTGTATGAATGATCTTGTTATTGCTCATCAATTTATTCTTTTTTTTCTGCGAGGGTGAATTCGGCATAAGCTGACTGCCAGTCGGAACAATTCTGACACATTTCTGGCAGTTCCGAAAACCTTTCTTCGTTGTGCATTGCTCGATATGTTGCCAGGTCTCCGTTCTGCCAAAGTTCTTTGATGGAACTATCTGCTACATTTCCACAGGGCACACGACAATGTATGTCCACCGAACAAAGAGCCAGTTTCCCATCCGCACAAATATTCATTGTCTGCATGACCCAGTAACATGGTTTTCGAACAACTTCGCTGTTCCCCTTGAGATTTGAAGCTTCAACAAGGCCTGCCCAGCTAATCTTTGGGCGAATCTTTACATTGACCCCCCTATTGCTCCAAAATTCCTTGAAATCATCGACCTGGTTCTCATTTATGTCGCTTACTACAAACTGGACAAACAACTTCTGATCCTGGCCATTTTTCTTTGCCAGCAAGTCACGGTATGCCAAAACATTTTCCACTGTTTTTTCGTATTTCCCACCAACACGAATCTGATTATATGTTTCAGCATTGGAGGCATCGATTCCGACATACATGGCATCCAGACCAGAATCAATAATCTCCTCGGATTTTTCCGGTGTCATAAGCACGCCATTGGAATTGAGAACAACATCCTTCAGGCCTTTATCTTTTGCATACCGAACCCGTTCGGAAATATCCTTGCACAAAAATGGATCCCCGAAAAAAATTTCCCAAAGCCGAACATCAGGTTTTTCAACTGAAATTTCATCCACAATCCTTTTATACAATGCCATTTCCATATTCTGAATTTTGCGATATTTTTTAACATTAACATGATCACACATTGAACATCGCAAATTGCAGGCATTACAGTTGTCTAAAAGAATAACCCGTGGAAATTCTTCGGTCTCTACAATACGATCTGCCTTATCTATATCACTTACATAACCCAATTACTTCACCTTTCCAAAATGCCTATACCAGGATAGGGCGCTAAGCCCCGATTGAGATTATTTACATAAAACGTATGACTTTGCAATATAATTATTCCTTCTTCTGATACAATCTTTGGATAATAACTGCCCTCATTTTCTTTTTGCGGCAGATCTTTTAAAGAACCATCCAATAGCCCTCGGCAGAAGTCACCCACTGTATTTCCAGCCAGCTTTGCGAGATTTTCCCTAAGCTCTCCATCGGTCATATCGCCTATCATTAGTTTTTCTCTTGCCAGGATTGGGCCCATATCTGGTTTTGCCGACAACCTGTGGTATGTTATCCCTGTTTCCTTCTCTCCGTTTATGATGGCCCAATGCGTTGGTGTCGGCCCTCGGTAATGGGGCAGTAATGCTGGATGAATATTGTACCCGCCCAGCCTTGCCAGCTTAACCAATGAGTCTGGAACAATCTGATCAAAGGTTGCTGTTAAAATTAAATCAGGATCAAACTTCTTGAACATTGGATAGACCGATTCATGATTCAACCTGATATCGGTAATACATTGCTCCCCTTTTTTCATACAGAGATCTTCAATATTTTCACACTCATAGTACGGAAAGGGGCCTTCCTCTTTCCGTGTTATTACAAGCAGTTTTTCAAACAAACCCGTATTAAGCAGCCCATTAAGCACCTGGTTGCCAAATCCGGTTAATGCCAGAAGAATGCAATTCACAAAGCTTTTCCTTTAAACCATATGCCGAAACATACAAGGTTCCAAATTTTTGCGTTAATCATCGTGTTTTCTTTTTTGAATTCATCTATCAAACAATCAGTATACTCCACATTAAAAAATTCCTTTGGGAGATTGTGGAGGTGAGAAAGCATCCAATCCTTCAGTCCGGCATGCATCCAGGTGTATATTGGCTGAACAAAGCCCTCCTTTGGTCTGTGGATTAGCTTTTGAGGCAAAAGGTCTGCTATGGCAAGTTTTAGTATTCTCTTGTTAATCCCCTGGTTTATTTTGAAATTTCCAGACAACCTGTTTACGTATTCCACCAGCCTGTAGTCTAAAAACGGGCAGCGAACTTCAATTGAGTGAGCCATCGACAAGCGATCCACAAAAGGAAGTATTTGGTTTGGTAAAAGTTCCCTCTGGTCGGTTTCCATCACTTGATTCAAATAGTCCTTTGTCGTAAAATCATCTTCAATGGCTGAATACACGTCATCCTTATCCATTACTTCAGCCAAAAATTCCTTTGAAAGCAGTTCTGCCCGTTCCTTTCGGGTGAAAACTCCAAGCTTGTCCCGCCATACAGCATGGCTTTCATCTGCCAGACCAGCTAAGAAATTGAACTGATCCCCTTTGGCGTAAGGACCGAGTATGTCACGCTCCTCCGGCGCAAGAGCTTCCGGCTGGTTCCTGCCTTCCCCTTTGAGCTTCATGTAAAGTTGTATGGGATAGGCAAGGCGATGGGCAAGATAACTGCTGAACAATTCGTCGGCACCGTCACCTGAGAGGGCTACTTTTACATATTTGTGAATGAGTGTGGAAAGAAAAAAAGTCGAAATTGTTCCAGAAAACGGTTCGTCAAAGGAACCCAGAATGCTGGGCATTTCCCTGGCTAAAACTTCGGAGTTGATTATAAGCTCATGATGCTCCGTTCCCAGGCGGTTGCTCATCTCTCGTGCAAAATGAATATCCTGGGCTTTTCCATTAAACTGACCGTTTGGTTCATCTTCATAACCAAGGCAGAATGTTTTAACTGGTTTTTCCTGCATTCTGCTCATCAAGGCGACTACTGATGAAGAATCAACCCCCCCAGAAAGATATGCCCCATATGGGACATTGCAGTTCATCCTGAGTTTAATTGCATCTTCAAGAAGATCGCGAATCTTTGTGGATGCTTCTTCTTCTGAGGGTTCTTCTGAAAATGGGGTGAAATCAGGCTTCCACCATTGGAAAATTTTCTCCCGGCTATCCTTCCATATCAGTCCTTGACCAGGCAGCAACTGACGTATGTCCTTGTAAGCAGTCCTTGGTGCGCTTGTGTTTTTGAGGCCAAAGTAGCTGTAGAGCGCTGTATAGTCAAGCTCTGAAGATACATCGGGGTGCAAAAGAAGGGCTTTTATTTCCGACCCGAAAACCAGTTGCCCATTTTTTATGGCATAATATAAAGGTTTTTTCCCCAGACGATCCCTGTAAAGAATAACTTCTTTACGATTGTTGTCCCAGATTGCTGTTCCAAACATGCTGTTTGTTCGTGCTGGCCATTCATATCCCAGCTCCTCATACAAATGGACAATTACTTCTGTGTCTGAATGCTTTGACCTGAATATATGACCGAGGCTCTCAAGCTCATTTCTCAGGCTCTCATGATTATAAATCTCGCCGTTGAATACTGTAACTATATTTCTGTCTTCGTTATATGCCGGCTGACCGCCGGTTTCAAGATCTACTATTGAAAGCCGCCTCATTGACATGGAAACATGGGGGTTCTCAAAGAACCCGTCCTCATCAGGCCCGCGGTGCTCGATAGACTGACACATCCTTTTTAGAATCGTGACATTAGGTTGGCCAGTAAAGCCTGCTATTCCGCACACTTATTGCTCCTTCTTAGGTATGTTGAGTTTGTCCATATAAAGATATAGTATTCCGCCAGACAGGGAAAAAGCTGAATATATACATCGCCATAAAATAAACAATATAGCCCCGCCCTCCAAAGAAAACAATGAAAAAATAGTCTCTGCAACGGTTTCGGTCCAGCCGATATTGCCTGGTGTTACCGGGATAATGGAGGCCAGAAAGACTACCGGAGCCGACAATAAACTTGGTACAACAGCCTCATAGCCGATAAGATAATATGCCAATGCAGCTATTGCCCCGATAACAGCCAGGTGGCTCAGGGTTCCGAGCATTGTAATTAAAAACAGCAACCGGCGACGATGCATATATCTTTTTACTCCACTAAGAACAATGGCTAATTGCTGCCCCCAATAAAGCCTTTGAACGATGCTGTTCAGCCAGTTAAATATCCGTTCTGACCGGAGGATAAACATAAAGCATATTATAGCAAGCGGTATTGTTGAAACAATTGGTAGAAGTATTATTTCCTTCGAAAAATGAAGGATATCAATCAAGCCGGTAATCTCAAGAAAAACCATTACGATAATCGTCAAAAATCCTAACCCGACAAACCCAAGAAGGCGGTCTATGAAAACGGAACTGGCGGATTCCGAATAAGATAAACCGCTATACCTTTTCAGGTAATGCAGACGAATTAAATCTCCCCCTATACCTCCGGGTAAAAAATTGTTGAAAAAGAACCCAACAAGTATAATTTTAAAAGAAACAAAAAAGCTAAGATTTCCATTAAGCCAGTTGATAAGAATTACCTGGCGTACGGCCATGATAAGTTGATTAATCAATACAATCGACAGGATAACAAGGATAAGCCCCAGGCTGACTTTATCTAAAAAACGCCCGAATATATCAATGTCAATTTTCCCGCTTGAAAACAGATAGGTTATTAACAATATCATAACAACTGTTTTCAGGGTATTTACTGCTCTTCTACTTCGGAATTTATTAAGAAGATTTTTGGCAGTGTCTTTTTTATTATTGGAGGATTCTGTAATCATTTAAGGTTTTATTCTTTTTTTTTATCTATTTTAAAAACCCTGTAAGAGTTATTAGAAAATAGAGAAACAAGATCAAGATTTTGTTCCGCTGATGTTAATACATACTCAACGCTCTCTTCGCTTTTTGTAACTTTTGCGATATCATCTGCATCAAGATTTTTAAATTCAGATTCAATCAATTCATTTTGCTCAACATAGGACATCGTAATCAATTTTTTCCAGCTTATTCCAAGATTCTGTAATCGATAAAAAATCAACCGGCTGTAGTCCTGGTTGTAAATGCCGCCAGCCTGGGCCTCTATATCATAATGCACATAAAATGGAATACCAGCATGGTGCAGTATGAGAGAATCAATTACAGGATCGGTAAGCACAATAGCTTCTGGTTGCTCTTTGTGGAGTGTTTTTAAAAATTCTGCAACTTCAAGTGCATCCTGCCGATCCGGGCTGTATATGTCAGTCATAAGCAGCATATTGGGTTTATACTGAAGATACCGATTCAGGTCGCCCCATAACAGCTTTGGGGGAAAAAACCCGAATTTCAATGCAAACACGAAAAGGATCATCACGCAATAAACAAGGGATGACATGTCTTTTGAGCCTGCGACACGCCCCATATACCCTTTTAGCTTAGGCAAAAACACGATTGCACAAACAATAGACCAGAATATAATATCAGCAACCAGTGAAGGGGCCTTGAACATACGCAGGGGGCCGATGGCAACTTCCGCAGCAGCCCAGGTTAAAACAGCGAACATAAGAAAAACTTTTAAGCTGTTTTTATCACTGGCAATATGAGTTTTATCGCTGACGATACGAGAATTAAGCCATAAAACAAATGGCGGTACTACAAATAGAGGAACAAATGTACTTACTCTGCGGATATTGATGTCGAGTATGGAATTTACTAGCTGAACTGGAATAAGCCCATCTGGAGACGACTCAATAATCAAAGTCGCAGCATAGGCGAGAAAGGCTGTAATGGTCATCTGAACAAGGGGCAAAGATAATACCGGAGTATTTTTAGAACGGGCAAGGAACCTGAAACCTAATATACCCATCACCGCCAGCATCACCTGTGAAAGGAAATATAGCGGCAAAGTTAAGAAATTTTTCAAATACAGGTTTGGCATAAAACCGGTTCTCCACGCGAGCCAGTCTGAGGCACCCAACTCTACGAGGCTTCCAGAACTTCCTGCATTCCATGCCTGTAATTTGAAAAGAAAAATTCCCGAAACAGCTATAATCACTGCAATCAGGAGTTTGCCTGAAGCACGGGCTTTGTTTTGCGAGAATAACATCGCTATACATCCTGCTCCGAAAATCAGGATCCACGCATTAAGAACATATGCCGGGTGACAAAAAAGACCTATGGAGAATAAAAACGCCAGCTTAACAACATCTGTTCCTTTAAGATATAACAAAATCATTGAAAGGCTTATAAGCAAAGAAACTGCACGGTGATCCAAGCGCATCTCAGCAAAGGTGAGTGTTTTTGTCAAATAAAAACTAACGCCGTTTGCCTCTCCTACACCGCTGAAATGAGACCACGAAACAATAATAAAGGCCAACAGTGTTAATGGATGGCTTTGTGTTGTTAAGAAAATGATCCGATATATCAATGCAAGAAGAGCAATCCTCAAGGCAAGCATAAAAATCAAGGCGACAGGGGGATTATCAAGAAAAAACGACAAAATGACAATCAGGTATCGTATCGGAGCCTGAAAAGCATAATATGGGGTTGTTTCCAAAAGCGCTGGATCAGAAGCTGTGTTATGAAAAATAAGCCATTGAGGATGCATGGGCACTTGAAACAGATCTCCGAAATATCCTCCGCAAATCTGAATTATTAAAAGCAGAAAAGCAAATAAAAAAACCAGACTCCAGGATGAGGAGTTTTTGTGCAGCATGTTTGAAACCCAGGTGAAAGTACCGGCTATCTTATTCATATCAAATCAAAGGGAAAAGGCTCTTCCATGAACCCAACCATAATTCTTTTAAGATTAAAAGGATCCGTTCCAGGGGGATTGGTCCCCTTCAGGGCCGAAGGGCAAATGGTCACGTTTTTTTCTTTAAGGGCCTGAATAACGCGATCATTGTAGTGTTCCGCCTGACCTTCGGGGTAGGAATAAAGGTCTATGGGATGTTCCAGGTGTTTACACAGGCAATCCAGTGATTCAGAAATCTCATAAGCTAAACTTTGATCGTCCAGATATGACATTATTTCATGATTAACAGTATGCCCTCCGATTTCAGCCAATGGGGACTTGTCAATAGCACGGATATCATCCCAGTTCATATTTTGATAGTTGGGGACTTGTTCTCCGCTATCATCAACATCAAGCATCTCTTTTAAATCCTGGAGAGTTTTATCCCTGTCAAGGGGGATCATCTTTTTCATTTCACCCTTGACCGTAACAACGGTCTGAATTTTTTCTTCGTTACTCTTGACCGGCAGTGTATAACGACTTCCATTCAGGGTTATATCAAGGGAAGTCTTTTTTGTCGTATTTATGGTATGCTCAACCAAATCAACCCAAAAACGGCGGTTATTATCTATAAACCCGGTGGAGATAAAAAAAGTTGCCGGAATTTCAAAACGCTCTAAAACGGGCAGTGCCGTGGTTCTGTTATTTTTAAAAGTATCATCAAAAGAGACCGCAACTGTTTGTGGCGGCAATGGAGACTTGTTGCTTAACATTTCTGACATCTTGCGGAGAGAAACCACATTGCAGTTTTTGGCAAGATACTGCATGTGTTGCTCAAACTGGTTTTCAGGTATGTGTTTTTTTGAAAAATTTTCAATTCCCAGCGATTGCTCACCTGTAACTCCATGGTAAAGGACGATCGTGGCTTCATCTCTAGTGTTAAGCATATAAACGATTCCCGGTAAACTTTTACTATTTTAATAAAGCGATATTTTTTACTTATTTCGAAGTTTTTGTTACAAAATTGGCAACAAGCTTCAAACAATTATTGGCTAAATGATTTTTCAATAACGTAAGGGCCGATTACCAGCGCATCCAGACCACAAGCGAAAAACGCACGCAACGCCTGCCTTGGTGATTCAACAAGGGGTTCGCCCATAATGTTAAATGATGTATTTAAAACAACGGGAATACCCTTCAGCTTTTTGAACTCCCTCAATAACTCTGCATAGGCGGGATTGTTTCGGTCAGAGACCGTTTGAATCCTGGCGGTATTATTTACATGGGTGGTTGCTGGCAGTATATCCTTTGCATCTTCTTTTACAGAAACAACCGTTGTCATAAATGGAACGGGATCAGCAACCATATTGAAATATTTATCAGCCTCCTCCTCTAATATAGAGGGTGCGAAAGGCCTGAATGACTCACGGTGCTTCACGTATTTATTAATTGTGTCTACCATGTCTTCTCTTGTTGGGTCCGCCAGTATGCTCCTGAAGCCAAGCGCCCTGGCACCGAACTCCATACGCCCTTGAAACCATCCCACAATTTTACCCTTTGCGATTAGTTCAGCAGCACTTCGAGATGGATTGTCGGTCTTCGTGTAGTTTGCTTTGGCGATTTCTATGTCCTGCCTGATCTCCTGGTTGGAATATTCTATCCCAAAGTCAGCTCTTTGCAGATGGGGCGGCCTTGCATTGTCAAGCATGGTGCAGTTAACTGCATAGGCGCCACCTATGCAAAGGCCATTGTCAGATGATGCCGGAGAGATGTAAATATGCTCAAAGGGAGAGTTTTGGTAAAGCTTTCCGTTCATCACTCCATTCATTCCGACTCCGCCGGCAATGCAAAGGTTTTTTGTGCCCGTGCATTTATAAAGATAGTCAGCAAGATGAAAGACAATCTCTTCTAAAAGTGCCTGTGCGCTGGCGGCGATATCCATGTGATACTGAGTTATGGGTTCGTCTGGTTTACGCCCCTGACCAAATTGCTCAAAAAACTTTGGTGTCCAGTATGGTGCTCCGTAAAACCCTCTGCTTAAATGGTAGGAAAGATATGCCAGATTAATTCTAAAAGAACCTTCAGCCTCAGGATATAAGACACTACGCATCTTGCTTAAATAAGTTGGTTTTCCATAAGCTGAAAGCCCCATAACTTTATATTCATCACAATCAGGCTTAAAGCCGAGAAAGTGAGTGATTGCAGCATAAAAAATTCCCAGGGAGTGGGGATAGTTCACCGCTTTTATTGTTTTGATCTTATTGCCTTCCCCGATTGAGAGCACAGTTGTTTCCCATTCACCACGCTGATCAATGGTCATAATAGCGGATTTATCAAAAGGGGAAACCAGGTACGAGCTGGCTGCATGACAAAGGTGATGACCAGGATAGATGATTTTTGTTTTATCACCTTTTATCATTTTTAATTCTCTGAGAAAATTCTGAACAAATGCGATTTCATGCATTATAATTCTATAGGACCAGACAGGGTGTTTTATGAATTTTCCAAGACGGTAGGGTATTCGTTTTAGTATTCTTTGTGCGGGTTTATAACAAAACGATATATAATCAACGTCGTTCATTGTTATATCGTTCAGTTCCAAGCATTTTTCAATGCTCTTAAATGGCATCCCCTGATGATGTTTTTGACGTGAAAAACGTTCTTCTTCAAGGGCTGTTTTGAGTACGCCGTTCTGAATCAAGCAGGCAGCAGCATCAAATGTATATCCACCGATTCCTAAAATGTTTGACAAGTTAATATCCTATAAAGTCTTAATGACTTTCCTTGAGGCGATTATATAAAAAAAATGAACTTTTACCGGAAAAAAATTATCAAATATAAAAGGGGTTGTCAATGTATTTAGTGTAGCCTGGCAGTAACAGATGAAATGTCCTGTTTTATAGCACATAGTCTGTCCGGTCAAAATATTAGCATGAATTAATAGATTTTGGCACATGGGATTATTAACTTGTAAACAAGCATGTTAGGCAAATAACTATGTCTTAAAAAATGACTGACAAATAAAAAATTGAGGGACACCCGAACATCTTGAAAAATGGTATCGCAAAGAAGCTGCCGGCATTATGCGGTGGCTAAAAACATTTAATATTTTGCCATATGTTTCATTTGAACAAATCCAGCCCCGAAGGGGTGAAATATACCGGCTCAGGGAGCGGCCTTCGAACAGACCCAGGGAGCGGCGTTAATGAGCCTGGAGCTGAGTGTGCCCCATTACCGGTGCCTGAGCTTGTCGAAGGCCTTATTCCCGCAGTTCGACATAATCTCCCTTCGACAAGCTCAGGGAGCGGCCTTCGACAAGCTCAGGGAGCGGCCTT
>JAOZSB010000303.1 GCA_029939895.1 Desulfobacterales bacterium | reverse complement strand
TTATCATGGATTTTTTTTTATCTTTCAAGTATATTGTTTTCTTAACAATAATTATAAGAACAACTTGATAAGGTAATCCCTTTGTCCGGCTGACATCCCCTGGCGCAACAACACAGCATTGGCGCAACAGCAGGATCAGACAAATTCAAATTCAACAGGAATTTTCCACCAGGAACTGATAATGAAAAATGACCCGTCCATGGCACTCGAAGAATTCAAAAAGCTCTATTCCAGCGTTGTAAAGGATTTGAGAACCGAGAAAAAAGAGATCACCCTTGCAACTCTTGTTGAAGCTATTACTGCAAAATCTGGCTCAAAGCCCCCTGGGCAAAATGTTGAAGTCCTTGCAGCGCAGAAAGAAAAGCTTCTAAAGAATTTAAGCGAATTAGAAGAAAAAGCCTGTGAAGACAAAGCTGACAGCCTTAATATTGCTGCTTTTCTGACGAACCTCCTGCGAGAAAGAGCCGATGCCTCACTTGAAGGACCCCTTAAAAAACTAAAAACAGTACTCAGGGGCGATCCTGAACTTGATGATGTGATGACGGTTTTTGACGATTTAAAGTCAGCAGCAGCTGATGCACCGGTTGGTGTGAAGGCTCCAAAGAAAACTTCGGCTCAGGCATCTGTTGAAAATGAGATGAATGAATTCAGCAGTGCATGCCTTAAACTTATTGACGAGCTGAAGCTGGCCCTTGGGGAAGACTACCTTGCCAAGCTGGGCATGATTGAGGAAGCCATCAAGGCATCAATTGGAATTACTGATTATACTGACGTGATAAAAGATGTTCACGAATTTTTACAGTTATACACTGACAACATGGATCGTGACAGAGAGGGTGCTGCTGTTTTTATAATTGAAACCGGCAAAAAAATAGCTGAACTGGAAAGCTATTTTCTCGACACCCTGGTGTATGCCAGGGACTCAGTTGATGGAAACGCCAGCAGTGAAATTGACGAACACTTGAACGAACTTCTTGAGAGTGCAAAAACCAGTGGTTCGTTAAACGAGTTGCGTGACACAGTATTTGACAAGCTGGAAATCATCCGTGAAGTCATGGAGGGCAATCGCCAGGATGATCTGCTCCACAAGCAGGATATGGATAAGCAGATCGAAAACACCCGCCAGCACCTTGACAAGATGAACAAGGATGTTGAGGCTGCGAATCAGAAAGCCAAAGAACTGCAAAAAGAGATCAACCTTGATGCACAGACTGGGGTTTACAGCAAAAGGGCCTTTGGCAAAAGGATCAAGGCAGAGGCAGACAAATTTTTAAAAACAGGCAAACCATTTTCCATGTTGATTTTTCGTGTGGATGGTTTTCGTGATATTGTAGACAGGTTTGGCCGCAGGATTGGCGATAAATGCCTGGTCGAGACCATAAACAGGATCAAGCCGGGGTTTGGCGGGAAGAACTTTCTTGCCAGAATTGCAGATGATGAGTTTGCTTCAATCATAGCTGGAAAAAAAGGGAAGGAAACTGCAAACCTTGGGGAAAAAATTCGTGCTGGTGTAGAAAAAATTGAGTTTGTGATAAAAAAGGAAAAGCTCACCATAACCGTCAGTATTGGTGTAGCAGAGTCAAAGAAGTCAAACGCTGTAAGTAACGAAACAATGAAGCGGTGCGAGGTTGCTCTGTTAACCGCAGTCAAGAAGGGCGGCAACAGGGTTGTCTTAAAATGATCAACCTGCTGCCCCATATATAAAAAATAAGGAAAGTCACGAATTTGAAAACATGAATCTAAACCCTAAAACCTGAAATCAAATATAGCAGGGAACATGAGCGAGCAGAAAAGAAAACGATTAGGTGCAATACTTGTCCATTCTGGAGTCATTACTGCTGACATCCTGGAAAAGTCGCTTGAGCTAAAAAAAGCAGAGGGCATTCCCCTGGGTCAGGCCATGATTACGCTGGGGGTTATCAATGATGTCCAGCTTGCCCGGGCACTGGCTGTTCAACACAAGCTCAAATTTCTTTCTGTAAAGGAACTTGAAATATCCAGTGAAGTAATTGAAAAAATTCCCGCAAAAACCGCAGAGATGTATCAGGTGCTGCCCATAGGTATCAAGGGAAACAATCTTCATGTTGCCATGGTTGATCCTCTTCTTCTTCACGGAATTGACGACCTGCGATTCATGACTGGCATGAGCATCCTTGTTGCAGTGGCTTCGGAAAAAGAGCTTATGGCTGCCATCAAGAAGCACTACGAATTAGGTGCGGCTGATATTGATTTTGATGACGGCGATTTCATAGAAGGCGAGATAGAGATTCTTCAACAGACCGAGGAGGAGGATGAAAAGCCAAAGGTAATTCAGGATCTTCAGGATCAGTCTGGACTCCCGCCAATAGTGCGTCTTGCCAACAACGTCATTGCAAAGGCAATTAAAATGGAGGCCAGCGATATACACCTGGAGCCAAGGAAGGAAGCTGCCATTGTCAGATTCAGGGTTGACGGGGTTATGCGTGAAATCATGCAGGTGGGGATGCCGAACTACGCCCCCCTTGTGTCCAGGATCAAGATTGTATCCAACATGGATATTTCCGTTCGAAGAAAGGCGCAGGACAACAAGACCCAGGTAAAGTTTGGCGACCTTGTCTATGATTTGCGGGTCTCTACCCTGCCGACATCATATGGCGAAAAGGTGACGATCCGCATTCTCAATCCAGCCTCGGCAAAGCTGGCTCCAGAGGATCTGGGCTTTAACGACAAAGACATGAAGACATTGACCACCGCAATCTCCCGGCCCCAGGGCATTGTCATAGTGACCGGGCCTACGGGCAGCGGTAAGTCATCCAGCCTGTACGCCTGCCTTAACCGGCTCAACACGCCCATGGTGAACATTGTTACCGTGGAGGACCCTGTGGAATTCGATGTTGAAGGGATCAACCAGGTTCCCATCAACCCCACATCCGGGATCACCTTTGCAGAGGGCCTGCGCTCCATATTACGCCAGGACCCGGACATTGTGACGGTTGGGGAGGTGCGGGACTCTGAAACCGCTGAGATCTCCTTTCAGGCCGCCCAGACAGGACATCTGGTGCTGACCACACTTCACACCAATGATGCATCCTCGGCAATTACACGGCTCATGGATCTGGGGATAAATTCCTTTTTGATTACAGATGCAGTCAATGCTGTTGTGGGGCAGCGACTGGCAAGAAGAACCTGCCCAAAGTGCAGACAGGAAACTCCCCCAAAGGACAACGAAGTAGAATATCTCCCCGCATGGCTTGACCTGGCAAAGACAAAATTTTACAAGGGCGCAGGCTGCAAGGCCTGCCAGGGTGCTGGCTACTCTGGAAGGATTGGCCTGTTTGAGGTGCTGGACATCACCCCTGCCCTGAAAGAAATTGTAACGCAGAATATTTCAGCCACAGAAATCGGCCTGGCTGCCCGTGCAGAGGGCTTTACAGGTATGTTCGAGGACGGCCTGGACAAGGCTTCAAAGGGACTTACAACCATAGAAGAAGTACTTAGAACTGCTCCGGCCTATGTTGAAGTAAACGCAAATTCACTGCAAACCAATGACAGGATTGACCGTGATGACACCCCCGAACAAATTGAAAAGCCAGGGTTTGGCGATCAGGTTCTGGCACACCAGCGAACCGTGTCGCCTTCTCGGGTTCCTGCACAAAAACCAGCCGCACCACGGGCTTCAGGGGAAAAAATCGCCCTGGTTATTGATGATAATCGCATTATTCTAAAACTCCTTACAAGGATCATGTCTGGTGCTGGGTTTACCGTGATAACCGCCCTCAACGGACAGCTTGCCTATGATGCAGCTATTTCCAGAACACCCGATATTATCATAACCGATTACCTGATGCCGGTAATGAACGGCCTTGAGTTAATAGAAAAACTTCGCTCCACAGAAGCTACAAAAGATATTCCAATAATAGTCCTGACATCAAGGGATGATAAATCAACAGAACGGACTGTTATTGCAGCCGGAGCAAATGATTTTATGAAAAAACCCGCCAATGCAAAACGATTGATGTCCAGAGTAGAAAGGCTCATATCATGAAGCTTGGAAAGAGAAAACTGATTATGTTCACTATAATTATCACAATTGCAGTAACCGCCATTGCAGGGTTCGTGCTTGTTCAGTATAAGGATCGAACCTATTTTAACAGCCCGCCATATGAAGCAGAACTCGCCAAACCCTCGGACGTGCTGGTTGTATACTTTTCCCGCTCCGGGTACACAGAGGCAATGGCACGGGAAATCGCCCGAAAATTCAACGCCGACACAGTAAACATAAAATCGGACAAATACTCCCTTGACTTCACAGGCTGGCGCAATGCAGCCAATGACGCTGATGCACAGGTAACCTCCGTTGAAATCACGCCCGAAACAATAGACATGTCCAAATACCGCCTGATATTTATAGGCTCCCCAATCTGGTGGTACCGCCCTGCCCCGCCCCTGTGGACATTTGTTGAAAAAAACAACTTCCTGGGAAAAAACGTGATACTCTTCAACACATTCAACAGCCGATTTAAAAACGAAGAAATTGCAAAGTTCCAGGAAGCACTAACAAAAAACAACGGCAAACTCCTCGACCACGTATTCGTACGCCGAGGCCGGGTCTACTACCAAATCACCGGGCAGGAACTGATAGAACAATCAAAAATAACCGTGGAAGAAAAAATGGAAGAATGGTTGAAGGTGCAGTAAGTTTGGTCGGTGTGCCTTAATGAAAACTGCCTTCACACTCAATATCGAGACAGAAAAAAAAACATAATCCTCAGCGTACAACCGAGTACGCCTGCGGTTATGTTATTTTTTTCCGCCTCGATCTTGAGCGCGAATTCAGCTTTCATTAAGGCACGGTTGTAAGGTGCAATAGCTGGTTGATTTTTTTGAAACCCGGAAGAATTGTTTTGGAAGGTAATTTTGCAAATTATCATATTTGATTTATATGCCCCCCTTACAGGGCTAAACCCTTGCGGGGTGGGCATCTACCCAGGCCTTACAGCCTGGGCTGGTATATTTCACCCTTTCAGGGCTGGTTCGGTTGTTGCAACCGTTACACTTCCACCCATTACTTTATATTTACTGGGTACTTTTATCGTAATAATTATTAAGAATATCAGTCAAATACCCTTCTTTTATTCCTTCTTTATAATAGTTTAATGAATAATCTTTTCGAAGTAGCAAAGCTTTTACTTTTTTCGGATTAATGAATCCCATATAATCCTCTAATCTATCAGTTTTGATGATCATATTATTGATTTTTTCTGTTATTGCATTTATTTTTTTGCTCTTAAGGTTCATGGTAAGCCCGATATCGGCTGGCAAGACTACGGTCTTCTTAAATTCATTATCATATATTTCTGCAAGATCAACCCGATACCCCTTTAGTTCTTCGCCAAATTCCGACATAAAACATACATCTGGTTCTAATACCTCGTTAATTCGAACCATACCAAGACGACCCAAATGGTTTTTGTAATAGGCAGAAGCATCGGATTTTTTTACATCATAATCCATTTCATAGGGTTTAAACCCGCCTAAGTGTGCAACAAGCAATTTATGCTTTTTATCCTTGTACCATTTCTCCTTCTTTGTAAGTTCTTTGTAGCTCTTTTCAATATCATCGCTCCATC
>JAOZSB010000041.1 GCA_029939895.1 Desulfobacterales bacterium | reverse complement strand
CAGTATGCCCTGGTATTCGTGTATGGCCTGGGAAAGCAGGCCGTAGCCATGTGGAAGCAGACTTCGAAAGTTGTATCTGCTTAAATCAATTTTTCTGATTCCAGCCGGAACTGGAAGAGTTTCCAACCCATTTAACCTGAAGCATATGACAGAGCGTTTCATGTGATAGTCAGAAGTGACAAGTATAGGCTTTTTAAAACCTTTTTTTTCTAATATTTTTTTTGTGTAAATGGCATTTTCAAATGTGTCGCGGCTGTTTTCTTCTAAAATCACCATGTTTTCGGGGATTCCAAGGTCATGCAGGAAGCGTTTTACTACCTGTGCTTCTGACAAATGCATGTTAAAGACTTTGCCGCCTGAAACGATAATAGGAATGTTAATTTGCTTCCAGAGCCTTGCTGCGGTAAGTATTCTTCCCATCAAGTCTCGATGTGGAACGCCCTTGCCGGTGATGTCATCGGCATTTTCATCAATTCCGCCACCCAGGAGTATAATTACATCGCCCTTTGGATTTTTCGGTATTTCAAGTCCTGAGACAAGTGGCATCATTGCGAGGTCGTTAATAATCGGCAGTGAGACTCCCCACAAAAAAAAGCCTATGAAAATTACGAAAAATCCTGATTTATTTTTTTTTCGAAATGCTATATATAAACCAGATATTATGATCAGGATGATAAAACATCCAGGTGGAAGAAAAAAAGGGGATATGACTTTTTTTAGAATAAACATGAGTGATCTCCTGAAAACTTAATCGTAACATCAAAGCCAATTGCCTGGTTTATACTTAAAGTCTGGTTATGAAATAAGCAAAAAGACTTCGGATATGTTGTCAATGGAACCGCTAAAACAGGCCCACGGGAATAAATTATGATACCATCTGCAATAATATACTGCTCACCGTTTATATCTTATGTTGCTCTTACATGGGCGATAGGCCATGCACCTGAATACTACCATATTTTGTATCCAATTGCACCAGTGGTCAGCTTTTTTCTTTTTATTGCGGCAAATAAAAATAAAAAATTTGTAAAACCTCACTTGAAAGTATTCTGGGGCATAGTTGCTGGTGTTGCGGGTATTGTTCTGTGGATTTTGTTGTGCCGGCTCAACCTTGAGGCGTTTATTTTCAGGCTTTTGCCTGACAGTCTGAGTCCAGCTCAAAGGCCTGGCTTTAATCCATTTGAAAGTCTTGGCAACGGGCTGGCCCTTTATATATTTTTATTTTTTAGAATTTTCGGCCTGGCGATTGCTGTCCCAGCAGCAGAAGAGTTGTTTTACAAAGACTTTTTGCCCAGGTTTGTGGATGAAAGCGACTGGGAACATGCTCAAAGAGGGAAGTTTACACCCTTATCCTTTGCCGTGGTCACGATCCTGTTTACCCTGTCACACCCTGAAATGCTTGCGGCGTTTGTTTACGCTGTTTTGCTCAATGTTTTATACATGGTGCGCAAGGATCTTTTTGAGTGTATGGTTGCTCACTCCATAAGCAACATCGCCCTTGCTGCATATGTTCTTTATACTGGTGAGTGGAGGCTTTGGTGATTAACCAACTTTGAAGCACCTTTACATTTTTTTGAATGGAACTTCTTTTAACTTTGAAGAGAATATTGTTGCTTTTTAAAACCAGTTTTTTTTAAATATGATTTAAAATCATTTTGTATCTTAAGTATCAGCCAAAAGGGAAGGGCGCATGGGACAATACAGGCCAAAGCAAAAAAAGGAATCAATAGTAAGTGCCCATATCATGTTCATTTATTCGGTACTTTGTCCGGGCCTTGGTGAATACAGCGTAAAATCTGGAACACGCTGGAAAATCACCGCAGTGCTGCTGGCAGTTTTGTTTGTCAGTTTAAACTGGATGCTGGTTAACATAACCCTTGAATCTGTTGAGTTCATTGTTGACAGCAAGTATGGCCAGGGCAATTTTTCTTTTTCAACGGCTGAGAGTATTTTGCTTGGCGTGTCGATTTTTGGTCTTTACTATGTGTGGCTTTGGAGTATTTTTTCTTCAATAATGCTGGCAAAGGACAAAAGAAAAAAACTTGGCGAGCCAGTTGAAAACAGCAGGGTTTGGGGAGCAGCAATGGCCTGGCTATGTCCGGGAGCCGGACACGCCTATGGCGGTGCAACCAACAGAGGGTTGATTTTTATGGTGGCTTACGGTGCTGGAATGCTCCTGATTATTCCAGATTATGCAACAGCTTTTGCGGAAATAAGGCAGTATATTGCTGGTATCAATATTTCTGGAGCGGATCTGTCCGGGGACGGGCTTCTTTCTTTTGCAAAGCAGATGGAAGGACTTTCAGATCAGGTTGCAATTGCAAGATTCAAACTCGAATATTCTGTTGGTGCTGTTATCAGGCTTGCTATCCTTGTGATTGCTGCTGCTGAGACCGTCTCATTGCTGTGTCGGGATATTGAAGAACCCTGCATTTCCGCAGACACAAAAACCATCCTTGGAGTCATGTTCATAGGCTGGGTATGTCCGGGTGGCGCACAGCTTGCCATGAAAAGAGAAAAATCCGGTTGGACAATTGTATTTTCATATATCCTGTTATATTTACTTATCGGTTTTCTTATTAACTCAAAATCGGTTTCCCATGAAACTGCAACCTCCTTTGCTTTGATACCTGCACTCCTCAAGTGGGGGGGGATTATCGAGGCTGCTGTAAGATTGTACAAAAGAGGTGACCTTGAACAATATTTTGAAGATGATTCCGGAGAAGTCTTAAAAAGTGAAGCGTTACAGGAAAACTCAGAAAATAATGGAAGAAATGATTCAAAGGATTACTAGCCATTGCCAAGGGTAAATATCTTTAATTCATCAATACCTTCAATGCTGGAATAGTTTTGTCTGCATGTTTGTTAACAAAAAATAATAAAAACAAAGATTAGTATTTCGTTTCTGTGAAAATTGCTGTATAAGAAATTTTTTATCAGTTTTACAGTAAGCCCAAGTGGATAAGCATAGTAAATTGCTTTGTGGGAATTTTTAAGTTTATCAGTAATTTTTTGCTTATTTCATAATCAGACTATAGGAATAAACAAAAAATGTCGGTTCGTTAAAAATCTATATTTAATTGGAGAAAAAAATGCCTGTCACAGTTACAAAGCTGCTTAAAATGAAAGAAAGAAATGAGAAAATCTCTGCGCTTACCGCCTATGACTACCCCTTTGCAAAGATAGTTGATGAGTCCGGTGTTCATATAATACTTGTTGGTGACTCCCTGGGTAATGTGATACAGGGCGAGTCAAGCACCCTGCCTGTCACGATGGATGAGATGATTTATCATACCAGAATTGTGTCAAAGGGTGTACAAAACGCAATGGTTGTCGGTGATATGCCCTTCATGTCATACCAGGTGAGCATTGAGGATGCCATACGCAATGCTGGCAGGTTCTTGAAGGAGACAGGTGCTTCTGCTGTTAAACTGGAGGGCGGAGCCTCTGTCAGCACACTTATTAAATCTATCTCAGCAGCGGGTATTCCTGTTCAGGCTCACATTGGCCTTACGCCCCAGTCGGTTCACCAGATGGGGGGATACAGGGTGCAGAGAGACGAGGAAAGACTTCTTGACGATGCAAAGGAAGTAGAAGCTGCGGGTGCATTTTCCGTTGTTCTGGAGGGGATCCCCTCTGATATTGCCAAAAAGATAACCCAGGCTGTTAAAATTCCTACAATAGGGATTGGTGCCGGGCCAGACTGCGACGGCCAGATACTGGTACTCCACGACATGCTGGCGTTGACCGACCGCAAGATGCCAAAATTTGTAAAACAGTATGCTCAACTTGGTGAAGTTGCCAGGGACAGCATTAAGGATTATGTAGACGAGGTAGCAAAGGGAACTTTCCCATCTGAGGAGCATTGCTACTAACTGGTCATTATTTTAAGCCTGCCATTGCTGCCTTATTGGGGCGCTATCTCTTGTTTCAACAGGCAGCAGGCGATCTTGTGTTTTGGATTTCCATTTTCATCAAGTACTATATTGTCCGGCTGAACCAGCCTGTTCATCACGCATCCCTCTGGAATATTCAGGTTAAAAAGATCTGATTCGTTTATTTTGGGGGCCTTGGTAAGCCCTTCTTCTGAGATTTCCAGGGAGTGGATTGGATAATCCTCGCATAATGGACACCTGTAGACCCTGCCATTTGGAAAAATAAAGTAGTTGTCTGCCTTGATTCCCGCACACTCAAAGGTTTCGTCGTGTTCAAGAAAAACCTTTGGAAATGTGACGGTCATCCCGTTTTGTGCTGCTTTTTCAGCTGCCTTTGGTACGATGTTGAGCCATGCCTCTTTTGTTACCTGGAGATTGCTTTCATTTTCTTCGGCTGATTTTCCCCTGATGCCTATCACCTGTATAAAAAACCTCTGAATGCCCAAGGTATCTATAAAAGAGACCATTTCATCAAGCCTGTGGATGTTTGCAGAGCTGACCGTATAGATCAGGCTTGTGCTGAACCCCTTTGACTTTGCCTGTTTTATACCGGACACGCACTTGTCGAATGAGCCTTTACCGCGGATAGCATCATTTGATTGAGCATCTGGTCCGTCCAGGCTAAAGCTTATAAAATTTACCTGGGCAGGAGAAATTTTGTCGAGTATGTCGTGGAACAGGTAGCCGTTGGTGTCAATGGTGATTGACGCAAACCCCATTTTTTTTCCATGGCTGATGATTTCGGGTAAGCCTTTGTGCATGGTCGGCTCTCCACCAAGGATTACCAGGTTGGCTTTGCTCGCTGAATTTTTAAAATGGTCAAGCCACTTAATCGCAGTTTTGAGGGGAAGTCTATTGGCACCATGTTGTTCAGGGTTTATATAACAGTGTGTGCATGACAGGTTGCAGTCTGTCAGGATATGAAAAAATACGTTCACCGAGTTGTGAGAAAAACTCACTGTTTTACCAGGGTTGCAGTTTATGTCTGTACTCAATCGATTATGCTCCAGTTTTTGCCTTGAGTTCTTCCAACTCTTTTTTTGTTGCCAGTAATTCATCGCTGGTTAATCGCAGTCGTATGGACATGTATTCAGCGAACATTTTATATAGAAAAATTAGGTACTCGCCTCTCTGGTCAGAACCAAGGCTGTTTTGTGCTGATGTGTCAACGGCAATACACACGGTTTGGCCGGAGGCGTAAACAGAGGCGGACCTGCTCTTGTCATCGACTATCCGCATTTCACCGAAAACATCACCCATTTTTTCGACTGTGCCGATCTGGACATTGTCCTTCATGACCCTAACGCTTCCTGAAAGCAGAAAATAGAGCCACGGGTCAACATCACCTTCTCTTATGATAATTTCGTTATCTTCGTATCTTCTTACCCTGCTGAGCCTCAGGAGCTTTCCGAGTTTTTCAGTCTCAAAATGTTTGAGGGCTGGAATTGTCATGAGCTTATGAATGTTTTGTAAATTTTCTTTTAAAAATTTAGATTCAATCATAATTAAATCCTCTCTAAGCAGTCCTTGGATATTTCCTCGTCAAAATCGACAGGATATTTGCCATCAAAACACGCCTTACAGAAATGTTGTTCAGGGTTTTCAATGTTCATAGAGTTGAGCAGCCCTTCAATGGACAGATAGTGAAGGGAGTCGAGTCCAAGAAATTCTTTAAGCTCTTCCTGGGATTTGCTTGAAGCTATAAGCTCACCGCGTGTAGAAAAATCAATGCCGTAGTGGCATGGGAACTTGTGCGGTGGACATGCAACACGCATGTGGACTTTATTAACACCAAGCTCTCGCAGGGCTTTAACCCTTGTTTTGGCAGTGGTTCCCCTGATGATGGAGTCTTCAATAATTATTATATCTTTGCCAGCCAGAAGTTTTTTTATGGGGTTGAGTTTAACCCTGACAGCAAAGTCTCTCATGCTTTGGGTTGGCTGTATAAATGTTCTGCCAACATAGTGATTCCTTATCATCCCAAGCTCAAAGGGGATGCCTGATTCTTCGGAATAACCCAGGGCCGCATATGTACCTGAATCAGGGAAGGGCATCACCAGGTCTGCTTCAATATTGGATTCCTCTGCAAGACATTTGCCGTGGGCTTTGCGTTGAAGATAAACGTTAATGCCGTTGAAAGTACTGTCAGGTCTTGCAAAGTATATGAATTCGAAAATGCAAAAGGACTGACACAGTGCCTTGCCCGTGTTTATGCTGGTGATTCCATTATCGTCTATTATGACTATTTCCCCAGGTTCAACTTCCCGCACAAACTCTGCCTGTACAAGATCAAGGGCGCAGGTTTCCGATGTAAGGATGTAATTTCCGTTTATTTTTCCAATGGAGAGGGGTCTGAAACCGTATGGGTCGCGTATGCCTATCATTTCGCCTTTGCTTGTTAAGACAGCGAAGGAGAAAGCACCTTTAAGGCGTTTTACAGAATGCACAAGTGCGCCCTCAAAGCCTAAATGAAGATTTTTGATAATCATGTGGAGCAGGATTTCACTGTCCATGGTGGTTTGAAAAATCGAGCCAGATTCTTCCAGTTCCTGTTTCAGGAGATGGGCATTGACCAGGTTGCCGTTATGGGCCACTGCATAGGATTTTTTTCTGTGGTGAACCATGAATGGCTGTGCATTCATAAGGGTGGAACCGCCTGTGGTGGAGTAACGGACCTGACCTATGGCCGTGTCTCCCTTCAGATACTCCATCTGGTCATGCTTAAAGACATCTGGAACAAGGCCCATGGCTTTATGCACGGAAATTCTATCATCATCGGCAACAGCGATTCCTGCACTTTCCTGCCCCCGGTGCTGAAGAGCGTAAAGACCGAAATAGGTAAGCTGGGCAGCATCCCGATGGCCGTGAATGCCAAATATGCCGCATGCCTCTCGTGGTTTGTCGAAGTAATTCATTCTATTCCCAATAAATTTAAATATTTTAACGAAGCGATAATTTTTGTTTATGCCGAAGGTCAGGTTATTAAATAAGCAAAAAAAATTCCCAATAAACTTAAATGTTTTGTCGAAGCCGATTGCTTAGTTTATACCGAAGGTCAGGTTATGAAATAAGCAAAAAAGACTCCCAATAAACTTAAATGTTTTGTCGAAGCCGATTGCTTAGTTTATACCGAAGGTCTGGTTATGAAATAGGCAAAGAGCTGTTATTATACTCCTGAATGGTTTTTACGGATAGTTTATTTTCAATTATTGCCGTTATGCCCCTGCACATTGCCGACCCACCGGCAATTGTTGTGGCATATGGTATTTTAAATTTTAGGGCTGCCCTTCGTATCATATAGCCGTCCCTTGTCTTTTCTCCGCCTGTACCAGTATTAATTATAAGCTGTATGTCTCCATTTTTAATGGCATCCACAACATGGGGACGCCCTCCGGAGACTTTGTTGATGGTGTCGGTTTCAATCCCGTTGCCTAAGAAAAATTTTGAATTACCGTCCGTGGCTACAATATTAAACCCAAGTTCCTTGAACTTTTTAACCAGCGGAAGTACAGCCATTTTGTCAGAATCTTGAACACTTATACACACTGTACCAGATACAGGTAGCTTTTGTCCAGCGCCAAGCTGTGCTTTTGCATATGCCCTGCCAAATTGTGTGTCAATTCCCATGACCTCGCCGGTTGATTTCATTTCCGGCCCAAGCAGTGTATCAACATCTGGAAACCTGTCAAAGGGGAGAACCGCTTCTTTTACAGAGATATGATCTGGAATAATTTCCGTTGAAAGCCCTAATTCGTCGAGTGTTTTGCCCAGCATAACCTTTGTCGCCATTTTTGCAAAGGGTACGCCGGTTGCCTTGCTCACAAAGGGTATGGTCCGGGAGGCCCTTGGATTGACCTCAATCACATAGAGCTTGTCGCCCTTGATGGCGTACTGGACGTTCATCAGGCCGACCACATTAAGCTCACTGGACATGGCCTTTGTTGCTTCCATGATTTCATTTATCATATCAGGCTTGATTCCGTATGGAGGCAGCGCACAGGCAGAGTCGCCTGAATGAATTCCAGCCTTTTCTATATGTTCCATGATTCCTGCAATAATGGTTTTTTTGCCATCGGATATTGCGTCCACGTCTATCTCAACAGCATCCTCCAGAAATTTGTCTATAAGAACCGGGTGGTCCGGGGATGCGATCATGGCAAGGCGTGTGAAGTTATCAAGCTCTTCTTTATCAAAAACAATCTTCATTGCCCGTCCGCCAAGAACATATGAGGGGCGTACAATTACCGGATAACCGATTTTTTCTGCTATTATTTCTGCTTCTTCAATGGAATTTGCAGTATCGTTTGCCGGCTGAACAAGATTGAGTTTCTGGAGCATCGCCTGGAAGTGTTTTCTGTCTTCGGCTCTGTCAATATCGGCTGGCTGTGTGCCCAGAATAGGTACTCCGGCGTTGAAAAGTGGAACCGCAAGATTTAAAGGTGTCTGACCACCAAACTGGATGATTACTCCAAAGGGTTTTTCAGTTTCAACAATGTGTATTACATCCTCTTTGGTCAAAGGCTCAAAATAGAGCTTGTCCGAGGTGTCATAATCAGTAGATACGGTTTCCGGGTTGGAGTTAACCATTATGCTTTCAATGCCTTCCTCCCGAAGAGCAAAGGAAGCATGGACACAGCAGTAATCGAACTCAATTCCCTGGCCTATTCTGTTTGGGCCGCCACCGAGTATCATAATTTTTTTTCTGTCAGATACACGGGCTTCATCTTCCTGCTCATAGGTGGAGTAGTAATATGGCGTGGCAGCTTCAAATTCTGCTGCACAGGTATCAACCAGTTTGTAGACCGGCCTGATGCCCAGCTCAAGGCGCATTGATTTTATTTGGTCTTCGGATTTACCTGTCAGAAAGGCTATCTGTACATCTGAAAAACCGTATTCTTTTGCTTCTTTTAAAAGATCAAAGGAAAGGCTTCCATTGCATTTTTCA
Source organism: Desulfobacterales bacterium (assembly GCA_029939895.1). Lineage (GTDB taxonomy): Bacteria > Desulfobacterota > Desulfobacteria > Desulfobacterales > JAOZSB01 > JAOZSB01. Next base: position 10,800 of record JAOZSB010000041.1, on the reverse strand, counting down.
ATTTGGAGTTCAAGTTCAGTGATTTGTTTGAGCTGATAGAGGAACCAGGGATCAATCATTGTCAGCTCATAAATTTCTTCAATGGAAACACCCATAAGTATGGTGTGCCGGAGGTAGAACAGTCGCTGGGAATTTGGTACACCAAGGTTTTGTTTTATATCAGAGAGGGTGAGGTCTGTTTTTTCGCTGCCGTCTCTGTTTTCATGCACATTTTTGCCGTCAGCACCAAAGCCGTAGCGTCCAATTTCCAGGGAGCGCAAACCCTTTTGCATGGCCTCTTTAAAGGTTCTGCCTATGGCCATTGTTTCTCCAACTGATTTCATGGAGGTGGTGAGGGTGTCTTCGGTTTCCGGGAATTTTTCAAAGGTCCACCTGGGTATTTTTACTACACAGTAATCAAGCGTAGGTTCAAAGGATGCCAGGGTCTCTCCGGTAATATCGTTTGGTATTTCATCAAGTGTGTAGCCGGCAGCAAGCTTTGCAGCAATTTTAGCAATGGGGAATCCTGTTGCCTTTGATGCCAGAGCAGAACTTCTTGAAACCCTGGGGTTCATCTCTACAATTATCATGTCGCCATTTTCAGGATTAACAGCAAATTGCACGTTGGAGCCGCCAGTCTCAACACCAATTTCCCGGATGATGGCGATTGCAGCATCACGCATCACCTGGTATTCCTTGTCCGAAAGCGTCTGTGCAGGAGCAACGGTAATACTATCACCGGTGTGTATGCCCATTGGGTCAAGGTTCTCAATGGAGCAGATGATAACAACATTGTCGTTTTTATCCCGCATCACTTCGAGCTCATATTCTTTCCAGCCTAAAGCAGATTCCTCAAGCATGACCTGTGTAATGAGGCTTGCATCAAGTCCGGCTTTAGACAGGAGGATCAGCTCTTCGTGATTGTATGCCACGCCACCGCCTGTACCACCAAGGGTGAAGCTAGGTCGAACAATTATTGGGAAGCCGATTTCCTCGGAAATTTCCTTTGCACTTTCAAGGTTTGTGGCAATGCCGCTTTTTGGAATACGAAGGCCTATTTTATCCATGGCCTTTCTGAAGAGGTCTCGGTTTTCAGCTTTTTGTATTGAGTCAAGGTTTGCGCCTATAAGCTCTACATTGAATTTTTCCAGAACACCCATTTCTGCGACAGCCACAGCGGTGTTAAGTCCTGTCTGTCCGCCAAGAGTGGGGAGGAGTGCATCTGGCCTTTCCCGTTCTATGATCTGGGCGACAGTTTCTGGTGTAACAGGCTCAATATAGGTTTTTGGTGCAGTTTCAGGGTCTGTCATAATGGTTGCAGGGTTGGAATTGACAAGGATGACCTCGTAACCCTCTTCCTTGAGGGCTTTACAGGCCTGGGTTCCTGAATAGTCGAATTCACAGGCCTGGCTTATTATAATGGGACCAGCCCCAATGATCATTATTTTTTTTATATCGTTGCGTTTTGGCATTATAAATTATTCTTAAAATCTGTTATAAGTTTTGCAAATTCATCAAACATGTACAGGGCATCATTGGGGCCTGGTGAGGCCTCTGGGTGGTACTGCACAGCCATTAAGGGCAGCTTTTTGTGCCTGAAACCTTCCAGGGTGTTGTCATTGAGGTTGATGTGGGTGATTTCAATGTCGTCATTTTGCATTGATTCAACATCCACCGCAAAGCCGTGGTTCTGGGAAGTTATTTCCACACGTTCGTTTTGCAGGTTTTTGACCGGCTGGTTCGCACCTCTGTGGCCGAACTTGAGCTTGAAGGTTTTTCCACCAAGGGCGAGTCCTAGTAATTGATGCCCAAGGCAGATTCCAAACATCGGTCTGTATCCAATAAGTTCTTTTATGGTTTCTACAGCATAGATAACAGGTTCCGGATCACCAGGGCCATTTGACAGAAATATTCCATCTGGTTCGAGTTCCCTGACCTTTGCTGCCGGAAAGCTGGCAGGAACCGTCAGTACTTCACAGCCAATTGATTCCAGACACCTTATTATATTGTACTTGATCCCGAAGTCAAAGGCAATAACTCTGTATTTATTTGCGGTGCGCCAGACGCTGTTGTCAATGCTGTCGGGATTTTCCACAGGTTCTGGCTGGTTGTCATTCCAGTAATAGGGTGCATCAACGGTTACGACTCTGGTTAAGTCCTGCCCTGCCATGCCGGGGATCTGGTTAGCCTTTTCCACCAGCGATTTCGGGTCAAGGTCACGGGTCGAGATTACGCCCCGCATTGCCCCGGCCAGCCTGATATGGCGTGTAAGGGCGCGGGTATCAAAATGTTCAATGCCTAATATGCCTTCGCTTTTCAGGTAGTCAGCAAGTGTCTGGGTGGAGCGAAAATTGCTCGGAAAAGGCTGATACTCCCGAACAAGGAAGGCTGCAACCTGGATTTTCCGTGATTCAATATCCTCCGGGCATATGCCGTAGTTTCCCACCAGGGGATATGTGACTGTAACCATTTGTCCACTGTATGACGGGTCTGTCAGGATTTCCTGATACCCGGTCATGCTTGTATTAAATATTACTTCACCAGATGCCTCTCCATGACCTGTAAAAGAGCGACATTCGAATGTCCTGCCATCTTCAAGCGCTAATAATGCTTTCATATTTTATTCCGGTTTAACAAAGTTGCGGTTCGTACAAATAAATGCACCTTATATCAAAACGATTTAATATATACCGTTATAATAATTTTTCAACAAAAAAATGCAAAATAAATATTACTAAATATTTGTAGAAGCTGAATCGGGAAAAAAATTGACTCAAGTGTGAAATAATGCTATGAAAATTTAATACTTAACCGATAAAATGTATAAAATGATGAGAGTTGGAGATTCATGAAGAAGATTATCTATTTTATTCTTGGTGTTTTTTTGCTGGCAAGTTCTTTTAATGCTGTGCATGCAGCAGAAAAGGTACGGCTTGCAAGTGGAGAGTACCTTCCATATTTATCTGAAAACCTGAAGCATTATGGTTTTGGTTCCCATATTGTCACGGATGCTTTTGCCGCTGCTGGTATTGAGGTTGAGTATGGCTTTTTTCCATGGAAAAGGTCACTGAAGCTTGCCAAAAAAGGTGTATGGGATGGGACGATACTTTGGGTTTATACTGAAGAACGAGAAAAGTATTTTTATTACAGCGATCCTGTTATTAGTGGCAGAAAAGTTTTTTTTCATTTAAAAAGCACCCCCTTTGACTGGAATACTATTGATGATCTGAAAGGATATAGAATCGCTGTTTCTCTGGGCTATTCATATGGGAAGTTATTTGATGAAGCAGTCAAGTCCGGGAAAATAAATGTTTGGGCAAAACCAACGGATAAGGAGAATTTTCAACGTATTATTGAAGGCAAGAGCCAGATATTTCCAATGAACCTGGAAGCAGGAATATATACAATAAAAAAAATATTTTCATCTTCCATTGCCCGGCAGATAACTTATCACCCACGGACACTGGACTCTTATTCCTATCACTTACTCCTTCCCAAAAAAAAGCCAGGAAGTGAACAAATGATAAAGCAGTTTAACAAAGGGCTGAAAATATTAATAGAAGATGGACGGTTTGACCAGTATTATAAAGATGCTCTTGACGGGAAGTACGAAAAATAGTTTTTTGCCGGACTCGTTATTTTATGCATAATTAGGAATAAATGCTTATGAAGAAGATCATCTATTATTTCCTTGGTGTTTTATTGCTGGCAAGTTCTTTTGATGCTGTGTATGCAGCAGAAAAGGTACGGCTTACAAATGGAGAGTACCTTCCAATTATGTCGGAAAACCTCAAGCACTATGGCTTTGGTTCCCATGTAATAACAGAAGCCTTTGCCGCTGTTGGTGTTGAGGTAGAGTATGGTTTTTTTCCGTGGAACAGGGCCTTTGTCATTGCAAAAAATGGTGTGTGGGATGGATCAGTATTTTGGACTTACACAGAGGATCGTGCCAAATATTTTTATTACAGCGATCCAATTTTTATAGGACAGACAGTTTTTTTTCACTTAAAAACCACCCCCTTTGAATGGAACACCATTGATGATCTGAAGAAATACAGGATTGCCGTAAGCCTGGGCTATTCATATGGCCCGGAGTTTACCAGTGCTGTAGAGTCCGGGAAAATATCTGTATGGACAAAACCATCGGACAAGGAAAACCTCCAGCGTATTCTCGATGGCGGCAGCCATATATTCCCAATCGACCGGGAAGTAGGGTTAGATACAATAAAGCGACTTTACCCGCCAGAAATTGCAAATAAATTTACCTTCAACAAAAAACCGATAGTCTCCTATGCCTTTAGATTGATCCTCACAAAAAAGAACCCGAAAAATTTATTATTGATGAAACGCTTCAACAAAGGCCTGGAAATAATAAAAGCCAGCGGCAGGTTCGAGAAGTTCTACGAAGATGCCATCAACGGGAAGTATGATAAGTAGTTTGTTGGGAGCACGACCACACCGAAGAATGTGAATTTATTGTATGGAAATTTAAATGAGCAATAAAAATATCCCTTGATGCCACCCTGGAATCATGTATGGCCAAAGTGCATGCCCCTTTTATCTATATTGTTTTAATCCCATATTTTTTGAAAATACCTGCACATTGCTGCTTTTTTTCAGCAGATGTCCAGCTCTGGTGTTGCTGGGAGTCCGTAAAAGAATAGGGCACACCGATCTGTTTGCATTTCTCCCGCCAGAGCGGGTTGTAGGGGAGCAGGCTGCATTGTGTGATACCCAGGCCAGATAGAAACTCAGCTATTGCTTTCAAATTCGTATCTGTATCTGTGATGCCCGGAACCAGGGGGGTGCGGGGGAGAATGTCTGCCCCGTCCTTCACCAGTCGCATGAAGTTTTTTAAAATCAGTCTGTTACCTACGCCGCAGTACTGTTTATGTGCAGTAGAGTCCATGATTTTAAGGTCAAAATAGATGGTGTTTGTATAGGGTAAAACTTTTTCCGCAAACCTGGCATAATCAAAATGACCGCAGGTTTCCAGCAAAGTGTGTATTTGCTCAGCCTGTAGATGTTTCAGGAGTTCTCCAACAAAGTTCATGTTAAGCGCAGGCTCTCCGCCTGAAAGCGTTACTCCTCCGCCGGTGTTATCAAAAAAGGGCTTGTCACGGAGGATCCGGGGCAATATTGTATCAATATCCATATTCTGTCCAACCCGGGTGAGTGCGTTGCCCGGACAGACTTCTACGCAGTCAAAACAGAGCTGGCATTGTTGACGGTCAATATAAAAGGGGTTGCTTTTGGCAAGGGCTGAAAACTTGCAAATATCCCTGCAACTGCCACAATCAACGCATTGCAGGCTATCAAAGGAAATCTCCACATTCCTGGATTTGCTTTCAGGGTTGTGGCACCAGACACAATCGAGAGGACACCCTTTAAAGAAGACGATTGAGCGTATGCCTGGGCCATCATCAAGGGAGTTCCCCTTGATCTCCAGAATTAATGAGTTTGCATCAGATCCCATATTCAGCCCGTTCAATCAGTTCAATCTGCTGTTGTTTGTTAAGGCTAACAAAATAGGCATTGTAACCTGAAATGCGTACGATCAGGTTGCGGTAATTCTCTGGGTTAGCCATGGCATCCTTGAGTACCCTGGAGTCAACCACATTAAACTGCATCTGCATCCCTCCCAGCTCGCAGTATGTCTTAACATAGCCGGTCATGGTATTAACAAGCTGGCTGCGGTTGTCCTCACCGCCTGGACTCAGCTTGACATTAAAAGCAATATTGTTGTTCATATTTTCCGGCTTGAGCTTTGCCACATCAGTGATAAAATCAAGATAGTTTTTGGAAGCAGAAGGGTCAGGTGTCAGGCCCGGTGTAAAAGCTTTGCCTGCCAGTCTTCCAGAGGGCAGTGTGCCGGAAAGATTGCCATAGGCCACATGCTGTGACATTGACCAGAATCCAGCAGTATAAGGCCCGCCACGGTAGTTTGTGTGACCTGCATATATTCCGTGAATAAGACTTGTGACCATGTGTGCCATGTCCAGGGCATCTGCATCACCCGATCCAAACTTTGGCACCTTGTTCTGCACAAGGGCATGGAGCCTGGGTTCGCCCTTAAAATCGTTATCAACAGCCCTTTTCAGTTCTGCAAAGGTGATCTCCTGCATGTCAAAGACCAGGGTCTTAATCACCAACAGGCTGTCAATAACATCAGCCAGCCCAATGTTTGATGAGCCTGATGTATTATAAAGAGCACCGCCCCAGGTAATATCCTGTGCATTTGTGATGCAACCGTCAATCATGGCACTCAAGAAGGGGGTTGGGCGGCAACTGGCATGGATTTCAGCATACATATTGTTTAGAGCAACAGCATTTGCAATCAGGAAACGCTGCTGGCTGGCATATGCATCAAAGAACTCATTAAAGGATTTAAAATTTTCAATGGTACCTGTTTCAGGGCCCAGGTCCCAGCGCATCAAGGGATGATGCCCATTATTGAGGGCCATCTCCAGTGCAGCTACCATATTCATAAGGATTGAGCCAGTGTGACCGCAGTGTCGTCCAGAAATTGTCGGTTCAACACAGCCAATGGCACACCAGTCCCGGATATGTTCCTCTGGGTATCCGTGTTGGCGAAGAGATGCAAAAACTGCATCATCATTATGCATGGAGGGTGTAGCAGAGGTGGTGTAGTTAACCTCGCAGAGCCGCCTGATGTACGTGTCACTGTTGATGTTCGGGCTGATACGAGCATTAACATTGGGATCATGCAAAGACAGCATCTCAGTAACCTTCAGGAAGATATAGGTCATGTCGTTGACACCGTCATTGCCCTCAGGTGTCATGCCGCCTATTGTAATTGCCTGGTCAGCAGGAGAACCCCCAAAAAGATAGTTGCCGATGTCAGGCGACAGGGGCATGTGATCCGTCAGGCGCAGATAGAAGCAGCCAGCCAGTTCAATGGCCTGTTTGATATAGGCATTACGCTGTGCATCAGTGCTTAGTTTTTCAATATCAGCTATAAAATAGGGTTGGAGCCACTGGTCAATACGTCCGATTGACAAACCCGTATTGGTATTTTCCATATGCATCCCGATCCATGTAGCCCAGATGCTCTGGAATGCCTCATTCAAAGTCGCAGCCGGCATACAGGGGACATTGGCGCAGTTATCAGCCATCTGCAACAGTTCAGCACGCCTCTCCTCATTGTTTTCAAGCCCTGCCAGACGGCGCGCCTCATCAGCCAAATTGGCACTGTACGCCTCAAGGCCCGTCAAACCATGCAACATGCCCTCAAGGCTATCCCGGCTGGTGGAGTCTATGTCATCAATTTCTAATTGCCTTTGAATATCGGCCTTGATGCCTGTGGTTCCCCTGGTTAAAACGGAATTAAAATCAGGAGCAGTGTGTGATAGTCCTACGGATTTCCAGCAGAAGTATGCCACAAAACGCTCATCAATTTGCAGGCCCAGGGGGTTGTTGAATTTGGTGCGTGTCAGTTCCCTAAAGTTGCGCCTGGCCCAGAAAGGAAAAATATCATTGAGTATTGTGCGGGTCTCATCGCTGATGTCGTAGGGGTTAAGGTGGCGTTTGCTGATGGAACAAAGCTCTCCCCAGGCCATTGCTCCCTGGGCATCTGGATAGACAATCACACCGCAGGCTTCATTCCTGGTGGTTGTGCCAGCAAGTAGCTGATACCCGGCAATCACGGGCTGCTTGTTGGTCATTAGATATTCAAATGCCATTCCCTGACGCAAAACCGGCTGCCAGGGGCTACCTTGTTTGTTCTTTTCAAAGCCATGCCTGCGATACCATTTTGTCAAAAGCTCTGGCCGTTCAGCACATAGCTCCGGGCGATTATTCAGGTGTACTTCCAGAAGATGTTCCAACCTGGGAAAGTCATTTAATGAATAGGCAGCCAGGTACGGCTCGGATAAATACTTAACATTTTCATCCTCAGTGCTGTCTGCAGAAAGATGTTCACTATGTCGCTTTTTAAGCTCTATCGAAAGTTGCTGGTCATTGATGCTGTACTCGGCTTTTCTTGCAGTCATATCCTGCTTATGAATCTTGTCAAGGGTGCGTTGCTGAAAACCGCCAACCAAAAGGGAGATATAATAGTTGAAAAGCTGAAGATAGGTTATGTTGCCCTGTAGAATGACCTTGTTGTGCAGCATCATGATCAAAACTTCGTTGGGGGGTACTGTGGCAATTTCTTTGAGAACCTTCCTGTCCTGGACATTCATGACAACATCCACGTCAGTCGGGATAATGCGGGAAACGCGCACGCGACCCTCATGAAAAATAATTGCCTGTTCAACCCCGCCATCCTCGGTACGGATGCCCACTGAAAAATTGATCCAGCCCGTGGAATTTTTAAGATGTGTGCGAAGGCCAGGAAGACGGTTAAAGCAAAATGCCATTAGTTTCAAAGCCGAGCCTGTTATCAGATTGTATTTATCAATACCCATAATACCCCCAATAAACTTAAAAATTAACAACAAAGCCAAATGCTTAGTTTGTCCCTGCGGCCTGGTTATGAAATGAGCGAAAAATTTCTCAACAAACTCAGGTGTCACAAGACCGAATTATCAACATGATACCATTATCACCCCACAATCCTGTAGCAAGGCTCGTATACAGAGCCTGGGAGCTTCATTCTGCCTTCCTTTACAAAGGAGTCCAGGAGTTTGTCCAGGGGTGTGAGTACCGAGGGGTCGCAGCTTATCTCAAAGGGGCCTTTTTTCTCGATTGCGCGGATGCCGTCTTCACGGACGTTCCCGGCGACTATCCCGGAAAAGGCGCGGCGGAGGTTGGCGGCGAGTTCGTGGACTGGCTGGTCATGATGCAGGTCGAGCTGCGCCATGTTTTCGTGGGTAGCCTCAAAGGGAACCTGGAACCTGTAGTCAATTTTCAGGTGCCAGTTGTAGTAATAGGCATCATCGGTTTCTTTTCGGAAGTTGATGACCTCTTCAACCCCCTGCATCACGGCATGGGCGGTTTGAGTGGGATCTCCAATTATCATGGTGTACATGCTCTGAGCTTCCGGCCCAAGTGCGGTTCCCACAAAATTGTCCAGCCGTTTTAGAAAATCCCGGCTCTCTTCCGGCCCGGAAATTATCAGGGGAAACGGCACATCCCTGTTTTCAGGGTGCATCAGAATCCCCAAAAGATATAGCAACTCTTCTGATGTGCCGACACCGCCTGGAAATATTATTATTACATGACCAAGGCGTACAAATGCTTCAAGCCGTTTTTCAATGTCTGGCAGCAGCACCAGCTTGTTAACAATGGGGTTTGGCGGCTCAGTTGCGATGATACCCGGTTCTGTGAGACCAATATAACTTCCCGTGATGATGCGCTGTTTGGCGTGGGCTATTGTAGCACCCTTCATGGGCCCTTTCATTGCGCCATGACCGCAGCCAGTGCAGATGTTCAGGCCCCGGAGTCCCAACTCATAGCCGACTTTTTTTGTATAGTCATACTCCCTGCGGGTAATGGCATGGCCCCCCCAGCAGACTGCCAGCCCGGTTTCATCCCCTGGTTTCAGGGTTCCGGCGTTTCTGAGGATGTGGAAAACAGCGTTTGTCAGGTCGCCTGAGGATGTAAGGTCGAATATGCCTTTCCGTTCAATCTGGCTTTTGGAGTAAACAATATCCCGCAAAACAGAAAACAGATGTTCCCGCAGTCCCTTTATCATCTTGCCGTCTACAAATGCAGAGGCTGGAGCGTTCCTGACCTGTAGCTGAATGCCACGCTCCTGCGGGATTAGCTTTATTTCAAAGTCACTGAACATCTCAAAAAGAACCTTGCTGTCATCAATCGGCACGCCAGTATTGAGTACTGCAAGTGCGCATTTTCTGAAAATTTCATGCATCCCGCCACTGCCGTTGCCTGCCTTCATGAGCTTATCTACTTCCTGTTTTGAAAGTACTTCCATGCGGCCTTCCGGGAAAATATATGCGTCTGTGGTATCAGAACTAATAGGTGTATTCATTATCCAAACTCCTTTGCAAGCCCTATCACCACAGGAAATCGCCCGGAAACATAGCCCTGTTTGTAGCAGGAAAAGAAGATGTCGTTTCGGCATGATGTGCAGATAGATGCATCAAATATATTGTCGTCAATAAGCCCGCCACTGTAAAGCTGCGCCATTGTTGCGCCTGTGAGGTCTATTGAATATTTGTCATTACCCAGATCCTTTAAATATGGCTGCCAGAATGGATCTTCTTTCTGGGTAGGGTTCTCATAGATATAGCAACAGCTTCGGATGGATGGGCTTATCCCTGCAATAATTTCCGAAGGTTTAATATTATATTTTTTAGAAACAGCAGTAATTGCTTTTGAAGCAAATCCATTTACAATATTGCGCCAGCCCAGGTGAACCGCACCTGCAAAGGTGAATTCTTTGTTGCTTAGAAGTAAAAGTATGCAGTCTGCTGCACTGACAAGGAAGTAAATATCCCTGACACTGGTAAATGCTGCATCGGTTTCAAAGCGCACACGGTCATCATCCTGCTCAAGGTCATCGTCTATGAACACAATGTTATCACCGTGGTTTGGGCTTAGTATCATCACCCTGTCCGGGTTTACTTTAATTGCATTGAATAGTTTTTCACGATTGGCTTGTGCGCCAGGGTCAGTGGTTTTATATGCAGTATTAAAATCAGAGAATTCCCCCTTGCTTACTCCGCCATGACGGGTAAAAAAACCATGTGCCGCAGGAACTTCTTCAAGGCGGTAGTAATTGAGTCCAGAGGTTTTTACTTCTGTTGGTTTTACTTCCATAGGTTTCATCTCTTTAGAATATCCATTGATTTGCTGCACAAAAGAACCTCTTGGTCGCTAAAATGAAATTTTTCT
>JAOZSB010000302.1 GCA_029939895.1 Desulfobacterales bacterium | reverse complement strand
TTTACGTTATCGTTTTGACCCCAAGTGGGTCATTTTTAGGTTATCGAAACTACTCACCTGATGTTTTGCCCTTTGAGATTGGGAATGCATTAACAGCGATGATGAAAAAAAATATATTACAAAAAGACGATGTAACCGCTGCATGGGAGGCCATACAACAAATACCAGTTGATTTAAGAGATACAGACATTAAATCAGCACTGAAAATTGCGATAAAATTTAACATTTACGCATATGATGCATATTTTCTGGAATGCGCCCGCAACCTTCGAAGCCCTTTACTCACCCTTGATCATGGGCTGAAAAAAGTTGCGCTCGAATCAGGAATCAAAATTATGGAGTAAATTATTATGAAAGTTTATACATATTCAGAAGCAAGAAAACAACTTTCGACTGTTCTAAATATCGCCAGGACTGAAGAAGTAATTATCAAAAGAAGAGACGGCGAGACCTTTTCAATTATTCATAAAAAAAACAAAAAATCACCATTTGATGTGCCAGGCATTAAAACTAAAGCAACCACGAAAGATATTGTTGATGCTGTCAGGGAATCCAGAAACAGATTCGCCGATGATGACAGTGAAAGCCTTTAAGCTGTCCCCTGACGCTGATTGAACATCCCCCCCCTTAAGACTATTTTTCCCGGCAGGATACGGTGACAAAATATTTTTTGTCAAGACAAGCTCATTGTCTGGGCTGATCCATTTACCGGGCTTTTGATGCTGGGCTTCGCTGTATCAATTAAAACTTAGGTGTTGCTAAGCTTGCATCCATAAAATGCATCACTCCTGTTTGTAAATATCAGCCCAGCCTACGAGCTACTTTTATACGTAGTTTATTTTTTTTCTGCAATCGCACAATTGGCGTTCGCTAATAGGCTTCAATGTTAGTTTTAACATCTAATAGCTCATCCCAGCTTAACCCAAGCTCATTTTCTTTACTTCCCCAAATTTTGCAAATAGGATTCAGGTTCAAGCAATATTTTTTAATAATACACCAAAACATGGAATCAATGCTAATGGTATCCGAATTTTAATATTGATACTTTTAAAAAACATAGAGAAAGTCGAAAGCCCTACAATTAAAATCGAAAAGAAATTCACTGATACTATTGAATCATCATCAATAGGCAGCATGAAATTTGGATCATCAGTCATTTCTATCATCCAATCATATTTATTTTCAGGCAACACAAGTAAAGCAAAAAGCATAAGCATAATACTAATAATAATTAAATAATAAGCAGTCTTTTTCATTTTGTACCCATTAAACCGTCAAGATGTTTATTCATTTTTAAAATAAATTCACCATAGCTCGTAGGCAGGGCTGATCCACACACATTCTTGAATGGAGGATTAAGCTAATTGCTAAAATTAAGTTCACTGGAAGGAATTACGATTTAAGCCCAGCGATATTTTGGTGACACGAAAAATTATGCCACATAAAATTTTAATGCAATTGGCTGACTGGCCTGTTCCATTTACCAGGCTTTTGACGCTGGGCTTCGCTGTATCAATTAGTATTTAGTTATTTCCAAACAAACATCCATAAAATGCATCATCCCTCATTGTAAGTATCAGCCCAGCCTACGAGCTGTTAGCGACTAATCTTTATTAAAAATTTGTATCAAGTAGCTATACACAATAAGAAATGCATAGCTACTTGTAATTTTTATAGACATTTGGATCGAAATATTAAAATAGTTAAGGTGCAAATCCACTTATTGACCAACACAAAAAAATAAATAAAGTAGTTAATAAAGGAATTAAGGTAATTAAACCTGAAGGCAATACCCACCAAAATTTTCTGAATTCCTCTGCTTTTAGTATTGGAAGGCAGCAAGCAAACCATAGGGTAACAGGCAAGACCTCTTCAGTCCAAAAAATATAATCATAACCGAATAATTCATACCAATAATAAGATATTAAAGCGATAAAATAAGAAAGGATTCCTAATATAATGAATACTAAATTTTTATTTTTTTTCATTTATAATAATCTTTTCTTTATTCGTCTGAATACCACCATATACCTTTTTTTCTCATATATTCAGCTCCTTTATTAAAACCTTCTGGCGGTGGATTATCCCATTTGCTTGAGTCCGCAGGTAGCATTTTCAAAGACTTAAGAAATTCTTTATCGCAAGAATTTTTGCAATCTGAATCGTTAACGCATAGTGTTTCACTAAGATCAGCTCCAGGTCTGGCATTATTATTTCTTTTGATTTTTTCCCAGGCGTATTGTAAAAATATATTGAATTCTGGACTTTATATATAACATTTTTCTCAGACCAAACCTCCTCGGCTGTTTCAGCCCAAATTTGATGCATTTTGTTTTTCTTATATTTATAAATCGACAACCATTTCGAGTTATATCCAGTTCCTCTTCCAATACCGTTTATCATTACTTCATTTATTCCATCACCTGTCATATCCTTTGTTTGCAAATTATATATGAAACCAGTCGTAATTATTGGTAATAAAGAATATGTTTTTGTTTGAATATTATTTTTTATAATAACCAGATAGCCAAGATTATCAATTACTATTTTCAAAAGATAATCCTGGCTGATTCTATTGGTGACCGAACTTTGAACAATTTCATATTTAATGCCTTCTTCCTCTGGCATTTCTTCTAATACTTCTAAAATATTTTGCTTCTTCAAAAGTAAATATATAAGTTGATACTCAGCATCTTTACAAATTTCTGGCCCCATACATTTTTGATAGTCCAAAATAAATTTAGTAATATCGTTTGTATATGCCATAGAAGGCAAAAATAATAGAAATATTGCTATTTGAATACAATTAATTTTTCTCATTTATTATACTCGCTAAGGATTTTTTAGTTTTATTAAAGTCATGTGTGATGATTTTATCCCGGGTATAGAGATTGCTTCCTGACCCCTTGCCCAGGTTGGTACTTTACCCGTCGGTTTCATGCTGCGCGGACTATAATAATTATAAATATCAGGTATTGGATTCTTTGACTCGTCTGATTCTAATACCTTTTTGGCAACACTTAATGCTCTTTGCCAGCGTGGGTCTTTTTTATCTGGATTCAAAACACGTGAATTATTTGAATCATTTTCTAACCAACAACTAAATTGCGATGCATCTTTTGCAACTTTATCTAGAGTTGGCCACTTTTTGGAATAATTCAATCTATTTCTCATAACCCACACCATCAGTTCCTGATATTTTATTTTATGGCGTGGAAATTCGCCATATATTGTTCTTGCGACAACATCAATTTCAGCGGCAGTCGGTCGCTTCTGAGTTTTAATAGTAACCTCAGCAGTTTTTTTGGAAGCATCATTTATTTCCTCATTCTTGCCATCTTTTTCTGTCTTTTCAGCATATAGCTCGAAATCTTCAAAATAGTCACTACCTTTATCTGTATTAGGATTGATACTGCTGTTGTCTTCTTCTGGCTGGGACGTTGTATTTTTATTGGCTTCAATCAAATTTGTGTTATTATTATCAACTTTGCCGCTATCAGTCAATGCATAATCATCTATCAAATTATGGTAAAACTTATCGGTTGTTTCTGCTGCGGATTCGGGATTTTTAAATGTGTAATTGAGAAGTTCGGTAATCACTTCGTTTTGATCTTCTTCTTTAATGTCTGCGTTTTCTGCGATGCCTTCTAAGTACCTGCCCGTTCGTTTTTTTGTCCGTGAGGGCAGATTTTGAGAATCATTTTCAAGCTGGGACAGCTTGTTTGCAGTAGCAATACTGACACCGTTGCCAACCTTACCCATAATCTCATCCCAATCCATAGTTCCAGCTATTGCTTTTATCGCCTGACCTACAAATGCACCTGGCTCGTCAGTATCGTATTTTGATTCTGTGCCATCAATTTTTGCAGTTCTTCTATCTGCAAAAAGCTCCCCGAAAAACTCCCGTGAGCCTGGGCCTTCTACTTCAAGAAGAAGGTTGGTTATGTCGCCTGGTTTAAGGAACAATTTTTCTACTGAATTTTATTATGTGGGAGGGAACAAAACTTGTCACAATAGCGATTGCAAATATTATAATTGTTAAAAAAGTTGCTAAGCATACCGTTTAATTGTGCAACTACTGTTTATAAGTGTTATCAATCCATTAGACCTATATGTCGTGCTAAGCGAGCATCACAAAAAGTAATGAAAAATAATTAATTGAACTTTGAAAAATAATTGCAGGATAGATGCTTTTTGATTTTTCAACTAACAGCACTAAAATGAAACCTGGAAATAACTTAACTAAAAATTGAAAGAAAAGTAACCCCTCAGAATAATGAATATTTATTATGGAGTACAAAACTGTTAATATAATTATGGCATTCAGGACACCATACTTATTTCGAAGAACACAATAAAAAAAACCTCTAAATAATGTTTCACCGCTAATTGGTGATAAAATAGTCAAATAAAAGCCGTTGAATGAAAATGGAATCAAAATAAATGAAAAATATTTATATTTTAAAATTAAATCCTCTGGGTGTGGATTATGCCATAGTGGAGTATAACTGAATAAAAGTACATATATGAATGCCGTAAACATACATAATGGGATAATAATTTTTAAGGGATATTCACTTTTCTTAAACCCAATATCTTTTGGTGTCATATTATATTTCAAGCGAATCCAAAGAAAGGTGAATAGCATGAAAGTAATTGGACTGAAAAATCTAAATGAATTCCTTAAAGTCTCCCCTTCAAAGAAAAAATCACAGAACAAATATATAGCAACCACTACAAGAAAATTGATGCCTAAAACAAAAAAGGCATCAATCATCGTCAACTTGCTTATATTGAAATTTTCTTCTATAGGGACGAAGGGTTCATTCATACTATTTTTCACTCCACAAGATACAGCTTATTTCTTGTATTCTTCTATGCCAATGCCAATAAGGCCTTTTAAAGCACTGACAACAGTCAGCGCTGCATCAAACGGGGCAAATCCAGTTGCTGTTCCAGGAGGAATTGAATCAATTATCTCTTCAACACCTTCCAAAGTCTCGATTATTACATCAACTCCAGCGTCTTCAACTTCTTCAATTTTTTTTAATCCACCATCAATTTTTTCTTTAATAACTATGCCAGCATCATAAAAATAGCTCTCAGCAGATGGAACTCCTGAACCGATCCCAATTCCGCCAGCAATTAATTTGTCACCGAAAAAATCAGTTGAGTCATCATCTATGCTTTCAGAACCGTCTAATTTATTCCTGACATTACTAAACTCATAGTTATCTGTCAATGTATAATCATCTAACAGATTACGATAATGCATATCGGTTGTTTCTGATTCGGATTCGGGATTTTTAAATGTGTAATGGAGAAGTTCGGTAATCACTTCGTTTTTGTCTTCGTCTTTGATGTCTACGTTTTTTGCAATGCTTGCTAAGTATCTGCCAGTTCGTTTTTTTGTTCGTGAGGGCAAATTTTGAGAATCATTTTCAAGTTGGGACAACTTGTTTGCAGTAGCAATACTGACACCATCGCCAACCTTACCCATGATCTCATCCCACTCCATAGTTCCAGCTATTGCTTTTATCGACTGACTTACAAAAGCACCAGGCTCGTCCATATCGTATTTTGAGACTGTGCCATCAATTTTTGCAGTTCTTCTATCAGCAAAAAG
>JAOZSB010000301.1 GCA_029939895.1 Desulfobacterales bacterium | reverse complement strand
AATTACAGCACGTTGGGTGCTATTCTAAAAAGTTAAACGGGACACTACTGAGCCATTATATAAATCAGATTCAAGCCAATGAAAACAGCATGCATATCATACCCCTTTACTCTGTTCTTTTAGGCATTTTAATAAAGTCACAACCCAAAAAAAATTCGGCAATTATTTTTCAGCATGGAAATGTAGCGGAATTGCTCATCGGAACAAAACAAAACATCTTTTATGCTAATCGATTCAGTGCCTATGATACAAGTACAGACCAGATAAAACAAATGTGGGAAACGATTAAAAAAGAAATCAATCATGTAGAAGTGGAGAACCGTATCCAGGTTAAAGAGATCAAGTACCTTACCTGGATAAACTCCCAACCCATTCCAGAGTGGGTAAAAGATGATTATGATATCGAGGAGTTTGAACCTGAAAAGGTCATTTGCCAGGATAAACCATATGTTTTGTCATTTTTGAAAGCTGTCCGCAGCAATTCCGATGCATCGGGGATCACCCCTTTTTTTGACAGGCTGGTATTTCATTCACAAAGTCTTATTCCTGCACTGAATGTGCTCATGGCCCTTGCTGTCATAATCATGACTGCGGGGTATTACTGGTATCATTCATCCAATGCGGCATCATCGAAAACCCTGGCGGAACTGAGAAAAAAGAATATTGAACTCCAGGGTGAATTCAAAAAAGATGTGTCCCAGAAAAAATATAAAAAAATCTTCGGGTTTGTAAAAAATCTTAAGGCATATCAGAAGACAAGCTCTTTTAAGCAGGTGGTTTATGATATATCTTCTGCAGTGTCTACTGCAATGGAACTGGAAGTGTTGAAGGTTGATTACAAATTAAATAATATTACGCTGGAAATTTTTGGGCGCATGAACGCACCCTTTAAAACGTCCCATGCTGGATATCAGAACTTTAAGGATTTTTTGACCAATGAGGGTTATGTGGTTTTGGAAAGCCGATTTGATACTGAAATAAATAAATCAGAATTTCTCATCAAATTGAGCAAGAGGGTTCAATGAAAAAAAAATACTATGGCCTTCTAGCAGTCAGCATGGCGGCAGCGTCGGTTTTTGTCTCATTTGCCTATGCAATGCTTGCTCCCCGGGGCAACCCGGCGGAGGTATTTCGGCTTGTTAATACACAGAATACTTCTGTTCCAGGGCCAGCCGTGGTAAGAGAATTCATGAGACTGGAAAGAACATTGAAAGATATAAGTGATATGTCCAAATCCGATCCAGCACCCGTAGACCTTTCATTGTTCGGGTATAATGTTTCCTCATCTTCAGATGAGGCGCTTATGGAAAAGATGAGCCTTGGATCCGACTTATCTGAACAGATACCAATATCGTTTACCTATGCACTTAGTCTCACCTTTCTCGCAGGTGACAACCGATTCTGTATTCTGGACGGCTCATTCTACGATGAAGGTGATCTTCTTCCAGACAGTGGAAGCATAAAGAAAATTGAAACCAATAAGGTGTTAATCGAAAAACAGGGCATTGAAAAATGGGTTTTTTTGGCCCCTGCTTTATCAACAGAAAAAAACGAGGCTACACAGAAGTGAAGAGAATTATTTTAATACTGGTATCCTTTCTTATTGCTGGCTGCTCGCTTGGCCCGGCATCTATTACTGAACCCAAAAAAGACGGTGCGGAAGCTTTTCCTGAAAAAATCAGAATTGAATCCGAGAAATTGAATCAGGCTCAGGAACAACTCCTTGACTCAACAAAAAAACATCGTCTGAAAATAGACGCTATTCATCCGGTTATGCCTAAGTACGACCCACTTGAAGATCATATTGTCTCTTTTTCCATGGTGGATGAAAGTCTTGACAGGCTTCTTTATTCCCTGTCCCAGGCCGTGGGAATGAATTTGATCATTAATCCTGAAATTCAGGTAGATGATAAAAAACTGACCTTGAATTTTGTGAAAGTACCCGCAAATGTTGTTTTGAAAGAGATTACAAGTGCATATGGTCTTTATTATGAAGCAAAGCAAAATGTGATCCGAATCAAACCCTATCAGGAGCAGATATTCAAACTGAATTTTTTAGACACCAATGTTAGAACAACCTTTCAATCCGGTGGAAGCGTTCAGGACAGTGGAGATTCAGACTCAGGCGAGGGATCGAGCGGATATTTTAAGCTTGAAGGTGAAGCTGGAAAAACAGGTGATGGTAATGCCTATGATGTGATTGAGAGTGTCATTAAGCAAGTGAAATCACCCAAGGGGCAATATTCCATAAACCGGCTGGGGGGAAGTCTTTATATTAAGGATAAGCCGGCTGTAATCCAGGCCATTGCAAAACTGGTGAATCAATTTAAGCGCATGATGTCGCGTCAGATTCTAATTGAAGCCAGAATTATTGAAGTCACGCTTTCAGATGGTTACAAATATGGGATTGACTGGAATCTTCTTAGAAGGGACGAAAACAGTGAAATCGGCCGGCTTCTCAATGCCAGTACTGTTCTCACACAGGGCCTGGTAGTAGGCGGGGTCGTGAAGGAATTTACCCTGGACGCTACCATTGACGCACTTCGAACCTTTGGTGAAACAAAGGTGGTTTCAAATCCAAGTATCCGGACAAAGCATGGAAAGCCTGCTGTGATCAGTGTAGGAACACGGATTTCCTATACAAAAAGCGTTACCACAACCCAGGAAACAGAAAACACCGCTGCAACCTCCGAGCCTCAGGCAGGGAGTGTGTTTGATGGATTAATTCTGGGGGTTATCCCGTTTATTGAAGAAAATGATAATATTACCTTAATGATTAATCCCATAAAAAGTGATGTGGATGCCACAAGCCTTGAACTTCAGAACTTTGAAGGCGGAAACCAGATCACTCTGCCCAGGGTGAACGTAAAAGAGATAAACACAACCATTGTGGTAAAAAGTGGTGATCTGGTGATTCTGGGCGGTCTTATCGACAGTCGTCTCAGTACCGAAAATAAAGGGGTTCCGGGGCTATCAGCCATACCCCTCCTGGGGTATCTGTTTAAAAGTGAAGTAACCAATGAAGAAACCCGTGAAATGGTAATCTTTTTAAGGGTGAAAGTCATATGAGTGTTATATTCAATTCCCTGCGAAAGATGCAGGAGCGGTCATCTCTGAAAGATGGTAACCGTAAAATATTGCGACCCAAACCAAAAAAATATTTTTTCAATAAAACACTTTTTTCACCAAAATTTGTAATTATATTGTCAGCCTGTATCTTTTTAACCGGTTTTGCCACATTATATGGGGTCAATGTTTTAAAAACCCAGATAGGTCAAAAGGCCGAAACACCGGATATGAAGACTCAAACCCATACCAGCCAAACAGAGCCGGCATACGGCAAAATCAAAAAAGATATTGTGGATCAGGTCAGCCCCCAAATGCCTGCTCCCCCAAAACAGGACTCAACCAACTCGCAAAATTTTGCCAGGTATTTACCACCCGATCCTGATATTTTGCCCGAACCTTCTGCTGAACCCGGCTTGAAAAATGATTCAAAAACCTCCCCACAACACAGAAAAAATACAGATGCTAATGCTCCTGACCTGTTATCCTCTGAAAAAAAAACTGAATTATCAGATCGACCCCAACATGAAGAACCCCAATATGAAGATAGGATTGCAGATCCTGATCCTGATGCTAAACACAATAATACTGCAATGGATACAACCATCGGAAAAAAAGATTCTATGGTTACTCAGACTCCACCATTGATGAACCCGAAAGAAACTAAAGCAAATGAAATGAATGAGAAGGATTCGAAAGAAGACTTATTTGCAGACAGTGCACAGAAAAGTTCGGATATATCAAAGCTGGTGATTCAGCTTCAAAGAGCCATGCAGACAAACAACCCTGTCCGGGTAAATGAAATTGTTACAAAATTAGCAGGTTTAAAAGGGGTTGAAAATAATTATGTATTGAAAATAAAGGCTTTTTGGTGTATTCAAAAAGGCGATTACGAAACAGCAGGTGCCACCCTGGAAAAAGTATTGGAAAAAGATGAGTCTGACCTTGAAGCTGGAATTAATCTGGCGATTGTTGAGATTAAGACCTCAAAATTCAATAAAGCCAGAATACGATTGATGAAGTTGCAGGAGATATATCCATATAATACCCAGATTCCAGAATTGATACAAAAATTAAGTTTTTAACATATTAGTTATAAATCATCTTGTTAGTTATAAATCATCTTGAATTGTTTAAAAGATAATTGACAACTTCTATATTGGGATTGAATTTAAACGACTATGGAAACTATGAAATCAACTATTCCGGCTGAAGATTTTTATCTTGATTTTTTTGGGTTAAACCATAATCCGTTTCCTGTTGTTCCCGATGATAGTAATTTTTTTGTATCAAAGCACATAGAACAAATTCTGTATGAAATTGTCCACGGTGTAATTTCCAGAAAAGGGTTCATGGTGTTGACAGGTGATATTGGTTTAGGAAAAACCACGATCAGCCGAATTATCATGAAGATCCTTGAAAAAAAAGGGGTTGAAACCTCTCTTGTATTCCATACAGGATACCAGGGTGCAGAGTTGCTCAACGAAATAAACCAGGACTTTGGTCTGGATACCACAGGCCTTGTTTCCAGCGGGCTAAGCGGTCATATGAAATTTTTGAATGACTTTCTGCTGGAACAGAACCGGCTGGAAAAAAATTGTGCCATTATCATAGATGATGCCCAGAATCTAAGCTTTAAAAGCCTTGAAATGATCCGAATGATTTCAAACCTTGAGACCGGTCATCATAAACTGGTGCAGATTCTTATGATCGGTCAACCAGAATTAATGAATAAGTTAAATTCTGATAAATTAAGGCAGCTCAAATCCCGGATCATTATCAAAAAAGAATCTCTTCCCTTGATGGAAGTTGAATTAAAAAACTACCTGCAGTTCAAACTGAATTCAGCTGGAAACAGCGGCCAGACAGACATTAAGAAAAATGCATTACTCCTGATTTTTAAAATTACCAAAGGAAATTTAAGAAAAATCAATGTTCTTATGGATCGATGCCTTTACGTCTCCTATCACAACAATACCGTAGATATTACCAAAAAAACGGTAAAGGAAGCGTATTTAGACCTTGAGCCAGAGGAATCACATGCTGAGAAGAAAAAAAAGGTTAATCTGCTTACCCTGATTTTATTGCTCTTTTTTACAGCAGGGGTTGCCTGTTCTTATTATTTCAGGGATACCCTGTCTGCATATATGGTGTACACAAAGCAACCCCAGGTGGCTGTTCAATCAATTGTCACCAAACCGATACAGTTTGAAGAACCCCTGGTCGTGAAAGAAAAACCTCCTGAGCCAGTACCAGTATCTGTATCTGAAGCGGCTGATCCTGACAAGAAGACCGGGGCGGTTGATCCGGCTAAGAAGACCGAGACGGTTGATCCGAATAAGAAGACCGAGGCAGAAATTTCCTCTGAAAAAATTGAAATTCCAAATTCCATAACCGACTTTTTAAACGGATACCAATTTGTCCAATATGACGAACCCTTTTTTAAAGCCCTTAAAACCAGGCAATTCAAGGCTGTGGGTGAAACAATTTTTAAAGAGACTGGATATCAACTTATTCAGCTTCAAAAAATAGCACCACGCCTGAGAAAGGGTTTCGGTGTTCTTGATTATGGTAATACACCCAAC
>JAOZSB010000300.1 GCA_029939895.1 Desulfobacterales bacterium | reverse complement strand
TTCATCAACTGCAATATTATAAGCAATTGCAAAGGCGATTTCTTCTTCCTTGTTGATTCTATCTTCAAATATTTTTTCAATTATCAGATTTTCCATAATTTTAACCCCAATATTTTAAAAATGAACGCCAGGCTTACAAATTCCTATGGCAGTAGAAGACAATTGCCAAAACTTTCAATGATATTGCCTACATAGTTCAATGCCACCATTATTCTCTTATTTTATCATAATTATATATTTTCAGTATAACGTGTCAAGCAATAACTTATTTGATTTTTTTTTAAATTGAAAAACCCCATGGAATGTCATATGTTCTTTTTTTTGGAGATACTTAAACCAAGGCAAATAGTGAGGTGAAGCAGCAATGAAACCCGAACATGCAGCATCCAAATTCCATAAATATCTTTTGTATGTACTTGGCAGAAGGCCCGATGAATTCGGTCTGGTGCTTGATGGTGAAGGGTTTGTAAAGATTAAGGAACTGCTTAAGGCAATTTCCGAAGAAGAAGACCTCAGGGGCGTGCGGCAAAGGAGTATTGACGATGTGCTTGTGTTTGTAGAAAACCCCGGCATTGAAATTTCAGACAAAAAAATCCGTGCAACCGACCGATCAAAGCTCCCGCAAAAAAGCCTTGAATTTGATGTGCCAAAGCTGTTGTACACCTGCGTCAGAAACCGCGCCCACGCAAACGTTGTCACAAACGGGATTTTCCCACAGGGCGCAGACAGCGTATCCCTGTCCCCTGACAAAGATATGGCAGTCAGAATCGGCAAAAGAAAAGGCCAGAACCCGATTGTCCTTACTGTCAATGTGCAAACCGCCTTAGAATACGGGTGTGAATTCCTTAAAATAGGCGATCTGCTCTTTTTATCAGAATACATTCCAGCAGACTGCTTTGCAGCACCGCCTTTGCCCAGGGAAAAGGACGAGAACCTGAAAAACAAATCCAAAGCTAAAAAATCATCCGCAAAACAAGAGGACAGCCAAAAAGACAAAACCCCCGGCAGCTTCACCCTGCAACTTGATGAAGAAACTTTTACAAAAAGAAAAAAACAAAAAGTAAAGGGCAAAAAAAAGGAAATTGCCTGGAAAAAAACCCGACGAGAACAAAGAAAAATCCAAAAAGAATAGGGCTTTTTCAACAAAAGGGCAGGGCAGTTACATTATGAATAATGATAAACCAAAAATTTGGGTTGACAGCCGCATTTTTTTATGTCTTTTATACTCTTTTGAGCTACCAGTGTGCCTGAAACAGCACCCTGATAACCAAAAGAATTTATAAAAAACAAGGGCCGTTAGCTCAACTAGGCAGAGCACCTGACTCTTAATCAGTAGGTTGAAGGTTCGATTCCTTCACGGCCCACCAAAAATATCAAGCACTTATCTGCTTTTGCAGAAAGTGCTTTTTTGTTTGGTTTTATGTCGGTTCTATGGAATTTTGACATTTATCAGCTATAACCTATTTAGCGACAGAATATTACTATAAAAACTTTCTCATCCCAAGAGGCGAACATTTCGTTTAATTGTCAGGGTAATTTTGTATTATCATAAACGGATCTGTCAAGCCCCCATTTTTTGGTCCAGCGTCAATGAAATTAAACGGGCAAAAGCTGCTTGAGTTATCAGCACATTATCTTTTGAGCCGGAATAAGCAATTATTCTGGCTCTCTAAAATTTTCTAATAGATTCAATAAATATAAATCCTGTAATTTGATTTGAAATTTTAGACGGTTTGACGACTTTTTACTTGATACACATCATTTTGTGTTGATTGGTAAAGTTACTATGAATCGGCTGCCGGTTGTGCCATCACTTTCCACATGGATATTTCCTCCATGTGCTTCAGCAGCTATTTTGCAAAAAGAAAGGCCAAGCCCGACTGAACCTTTTCTTTCAATAACCTGACCGTTGACCTGAACAAATTTCTCGAATATCTTGGTTTGAAGTTCCGGCGGAACTCCTGGGCCGTTGTCTTCTACAAAAAAGCTGATCTTTCCTTCTTCGGGCAGCGTTAGCCCTGCAATTATTGAATCGCCATCTGATGAATAGCTTATTGCGTTAATAAGAAGATTTTGCATCACACGAAGAATAAGCGTTCTGTCAGCCTCCAGGATTACTTCTGCGGCAATATCCGGGTATGATTCCAAAAGCTGCATGCTCTTTTGCTGGGCTATTCCTGGCAGCCTGGAAAGAGCGTCCTTGACCAGTTCCTTTGCATCAATTTTTTCATAAACAAGCTTTATTGTCCCGTCTTTCAAGCGGGCTATATCAAGCAGATCTGATATCATCCTGAACAGATTGTCGCACCCGGTCTGGGCTGCAACAACGTATTCCTTGTTTTCTTCGCTTACAGTGTAGGACAGGATATCGTGGTTTGCAACAATTTCGGCAATGGGGGTCTTTAGATCGTGTACCAGCATATTAAAGAGTTCGGTTTTTGATTGTTCCAGTTTTTTGAGCTGCCTGTTTTTTTCCTGCAGGGTACGCCTGTTTTTTTTCAGTGCCTGGTTGAGCCTGTCGTTTTCAAGGGCGCTGATTATATGGCCTGCCAGATTTAAGAACAATTCCTGGTCGTTCAGGGAAAAAGAATCGCTTCCGACTTTTTCCGTAACGCTTAGAACAGCAATTACCTTGTTACTGCTCAATACTGGAGCAACCATGAATGCATCACCCTTGTAATGGTTAAATTTCTGGCTCAATTCAGAATTCTGTGAACTGTCAATATAAAGAGGCATTTTATTTTTCACCACCCAGGATGATGGAGAATCCGTATCCAGGGTCTGTTTCATTCCTATTATGTGCGGGTTTGTTGCAGCAGCCACCTCCAGGGATTTGCGTCCCTTGGTAACCATGATTGACCCTTTTTGTGTACCCATGCAATTGATTATTTCCAGGAGAACAGCCTGCATCTTATCTTCAAACTTAAGCTTCCTGTCCTGTGATATCGTGTTTGCTTGAATTAAAGCATTTAGAATTCTTTTGTCTGTGTTCATAGCAAGCAGGCTCCTATAAGTTATCTCGAATAAGTTCTTTTATGGTTTCATTTTCTGGTTCGAGTTTGGATGCATCAATTAGATACTCATCAGCTTTGTATGGTTTTTTAAAGTGTTGATAAAGCTTTGCAATTTTTAATTTTGTGTCTACGTTTGTTTTTTCTTTTTTGTCTGCCTTAATTAAAAGGTTAAGGGCCTGTGTAACTTCCCCGATTTTTTCACAGGCAAGCGACAGGTTGAGGATCAAATCAACACGCTCAGCATAGTTTGCAAGAAGATTGTTGTATAGCTTGATGCAATAGTCGTACATCTTCTGTTCCATGCAAAAAGCTACTACTTCCTCTTGCAGGGAAAGGGGATCATCAGCTAATCCAATGGCTTTGTTGAATACTTTTTTGGACTTTTTGACCAGGCCGTTTGATGCTAAAATCTTCCCAAAATAGATAGCCCTCTCAACATGGCGTGGGCTTATCTCCATTGCTTTCTCAAAAAATTTTGAGGCATTATTGATATCGTTTTTTCTCAAATATATTTCGCCAAGGTAGTGAAATGCCAATACATCAAGTTGGTTCATCGTTGCTGCTTCTATAAAACATCTTTGCGCTTTTTTCATGTCGTTTTTTTTGTACAGGAGAATCCCCATTTCCCTGACTGGCTTTGACGATTCTGGATCGGCTGCAATTGCAAGTTTCAGCTGATCCATTGCCTGTTCAGGGTCACCATCTTCAGCTAAGTCTCTTGCACGTTTCATGTGAAAAACCATCGGGGGAGGGTTGTAGACCTTTACCAGAGCTGCCTTAATCTTGTCGCCAAGGGACTTGACCGTCAACGGTTTTAGCAGGTATGCGTCGATTGAGGATTCTGCCACCTCAGCTACGATTTCCATGTTGGCTTCTGCGGTGATCATTATTATAGGCATATCTCGCAGGGTTTTGTCTTTTCTTATCAACCCAAGAAGCTCCACACCCGTCATGACCGGCATGTTCCAGTCGATAAAAGCAAAGTCAAAGTGCTCTTCAGCATCTGTCAGATATTTCCAGGCCTGCCGACCGTTATGGGCAATGGTATAACTCTTTCCGAATTTCAAAATTTTGAGCATGGCGCGGATAGACCGACACATGTTTTCCATATCATCTACAATTAAAACATTCATTGTGGAGGGTTTAATCATCTGCTGGCGCTCCTTAATCAATCTGGACCCTGTGACATATTACTATTATTCAACAAGAATAGTTTATTAGAATTTCTGCCGAATGAATGTGTACAGGCTAGCCCCTGATACTTCAAAATGTATAGCAGTCATTTTAAGAATTGTGCATTTGCCGATAGAATCAGCAATAATACTGCCAGGGCAATTGTAAAAAAGTATATTATTATCCTGATTTTATTTTTTGATAAAAATTGTACATTTTTATTCACTTTAATATTTTTTGCTATTTCATCATTTGAAAAATACTGTGTTTGCAGCATGATTTCTTTTTTTCTAAAGGAACTGGACATTTTTACTACCTTATTATTTATTTCTTCATCTGGTCACCATAATGCAGATATAGTAACTTATTTAAAGAAATAAGAGGTCTTATCTAAATAATCCCGAATTCGGTTTAGTGTTTTAATAACTGTAAATGGCTTGACAAGTAGTTCCTCAACTTCCTCATTTATAGTATCAATAATTCCATCAACCAGATATCCGCAGGTTGCAAGTACTTTTACGCCTGGATTATAACTCTTGAACTTTTCAAATGTTTTTTTTCCTCCTATCCCAAACATTTCCAGGTCAAGAAAGCTCAACTCAACCTCTTTGTTCTTTTCAGTACTAATATCAGAACACGTTTCAAAGGTATCCAGGGATATTTTGTTCTCTATCCACGGTATCTCAAGATCAAACCATACCAGATCGATCTCACTGTTTTTTTGTGAGTAGACATTGAGGGCTGAACTTATACTATCGGCTGAAAATATTGAATATCCAAATCGTTCAAGCATTTCCCTTATTAAAGACGTAATGGTTTTATCTTTAATAACGATTAGAATTGTTTCTGTTCCCTTAAGAGATTGCTTAGCCATATCAACTGTTTACCTGGACTTATTATCCTTCTGTTCGTTGTGTTTTTTCAGGTCTTTTTCCATAGCTGTTCTCATGCGCTTGTTATATTCATTTACTTCTTTGTTAAAGGCTTTTTGTTTTGCTTCATACATTTTCACGTTTTTGTTTAAGGCTTTAGTCAGGGAGTTAAATTCAGTACGTTCTTTTTTGGTTTTAAACTTCTTTCTTTTTTTCTCAAGCTCAACCCGCTTGTTGTAAAGATCTTTTGCTTCCTGGGTGAGTTCTCTTTTGATCTTCATTAATGCTTCGCCTGCTTCCTGATCTGTATTGGCTTTTAAATCGTATTCGAAATTTGGAACTTCATCTTCCTGTGTTGCAGCCTTTGTTGTTTTTGATTTTTCAGGAGCCTTATATTCAGTATATTCTTTTACTTTTCTGCGCTGGTCAACGGGCACATCGCCATAGTCCTCGGTGTAGTAAACGTTTCCTTCCTTGTCTGTATACTTGTAGTATTCCGCATAAGCAGATGCACAAAAAAAGAAGTACACTGCGCTTATCAATATAAGGTTTTTCATATACTCTTCCTTTCACGGTCATTTTATATCTAAAAAATAGTAATCCTTA
>JAOZSB010000299.1 GCA_029939895.1 Desulfobacterales bacterium | reverse complement strand
AAAATGGGTTTAAAATTTAGTATTAAATTGGGTCATTAATTATATAATATTGCACTACACTTTAAAACTTAAAATAAGGGAATGCTTGTGGGAACCTCCATACCTCAGAAAGTTGGTCGTTATCAGATGATTCGTGAACTCGGACGCGGTGGCAGAAGTATGGTTTACCTGGCTCACGATCCATTTCTTGATCGAGACGTAGCCATTAAGACAACTTTTGACAAATTAGACACAGCAGCCGAAAATATTGAGGTTAATCATAATCTGTTTTTCAGGGAAGCCAAGTCTGCTGGCCAGCTTGATCATCCCAATATCGTGTCAGTTTATGATGCTACTTTGATTGATAATAGATTTTACATTGTCATGGAATATGTGGACGGCTCAACGCTTAGAAAATTTTGTCTTAAAAAAAATCTATTATCACTTGATAAAGCCGCTCTGATCGTTTTTCAAATCGCAAAGGCTCTTGATTATGCGCATAACAACGGCGTTGTCCATTGCGATATTAAGCCCAGCAATATTTTGATATCCAAAAACGGCGAAATTAAAATTTCTGATTTTGACAGTGCTACTTTTTGGGAAAGCATGTCTGGTGAAGAGCATGACTCGTTATCAGCAACTGTATACTATGCATCACCAGAACAGGTATCAAGGAAACCGCTAACGCCTTCAACAGACGTTTTTGCGCTTGGTGTTGTCCTGTACGAACTTGTCACGGCGAAAAATCCGTTTATGGCAGAAAACGAAATGGCGACTATCTACAATACACTTAATAGGGAGCATGAGCCTTTGAGTATGTATAGGAATGACGTTCCCAAAACCTTGGAAGATATAGTGAACAATGCCCTTGCAAAGGATTCAGACCATAGGTATAAAAGCTGTGCAGATTTGGCAGCTGACCTTAGTCAGGCATTTGACCACCTTGAGCCCCATGATTTGAATATCGATTTTGAGGAAAAATTTATTTCCCTTAAGAATCTCAAGTTTTTCAAAAAATTTTCTTCAAAGGAGCTTTCTGAAGTAGTGGCTGCAACCCTGTGGCTTAAATATGAAACAGGAGTTGAAATAATTATTGAGGGCGATGTTGCCAATTGCTTTTATATTATCGTTAGTGGGGATGTCGCAGTTAAGAAAAAAGGAAAGACCCTGGCGGTTCTTAAGGTTGGTGACTGTTTTGGAGAGATGGCCTACCTTGGAAAAACAAAAAGGACTGCAACGATTGAGGCAGTGAACAACACAATTTTAATGAAGGTTAGCGATACTGTTATGGAAAAAACGTCAAAGGGAACACAGTTGAGGTTTTACAAGGTTTTTTCCAATACATTAATTACAAGGCTTACAAAAGCCAGCGATCAACTTACAAAATTGAGATAGTGAACAAAATGATTTTAGTTTTATCAATAAAGAGCAATTTGCAGGGGCCGGTGTAGATGATTGACTTAATAAGCATGAATGTTCTGATTGTAGATGATCAGATAAATATGTGCAAATCTATCCGGGGAATGCTCAAGTTTTTAAATTTTAGCAAAAACACGGTATACGCCCATGATGGTCTCAAGGCGTGGAATATTCTGAACAGTGAAGAAATAGATATGGTAATACTTGCGTGGAGGCTTCCCGTGTTGAGTGGTGTTGAACTCCTTGATAAGATTCGGGATGACAAACGATTACGCTATATGCCGGTTGTTATGACCTCAGGTGAGGTCAACCAGGGAATCGTAGCAGAGGCTGGAGAGTCTGAAATTGATGCATTTTTGATAAAGCCATTCACTGCCAAAGACCTTGGCGAAAAAATAATGATGGTACTCAACAGGGCCAATGATCCTCCGCTGCTGACCCGGCTTCTAAGAAAATCTAAGGAGTCTGCCGAAGATGGTGACCTGGTCACGGCCTTCAAAGTTTCAATGGAGGCGGTTCAGGCTGACCCGAAATCTTCAAGGCCCATAAGAGAACTCGGCATACTTTTTTTTAACAAGGGTGAATTTGATAGTGCGGAAAAATGCTTTGTCAGAGCTATTAAACTCAACGACATGGATGTTGTCTCTTTCCATTATTTAGGAGAGATATATCTGGAAAAAAAGAATTTCAAGGTCTCAGAAAAATTCTTTAGCAGAGCTATGGATATAAGCCCACGACATGTTTCCAGAGCTGTTACTTTCGGCAAGATACTGGTTAAGGAAAAAATGTTCACTAAGGCTCTAAAGATCTTCAACTCGTCCATTAAGCTTTCCGGCAACACATATGTACTAAAGGAAGAAATAGCCGATTACTGCTATGAATACAAACTTAACCAGTTCGCTTTAAAGCAGTATGAATTTTTATTGGCTCGAATGCCAGAGCGTATTGATCTCCATAAAAAAGTGGGAATTCTTAAGAACAGGACAGGTGCTCATATGTCAGCACTTAGCCACATGCAGGCTGCTGAAAAGCATGACAAAGACGACATTGGAATCAAGTTGGAGATAGCTGACATTTTGATAAAACTGGATCAATCGTTCAGGGCTGACAGTATGCTGAGAGAAATTTTAAAAACAGATCCTGGAAATAAAAGAGCTAAACAACTGGTTAGCATGTCTGTGTGACTCAGAATCAGTTCGGATTATATTCTGAGAGCCTGCATTATCACCATCATAAGTTCCTTCCGTCATCATTACGCCATTTTTTACAATTGAGGCAAGCTTGGTAATCAGGGAATAATGGAAATAATTTGCCAAAGGAAAAAAGATTAACTGTATTCCAGTTTGGCGATGTAAGCGGAGTCTGATTTTGGAAGAATATAACCGGCAACAGTATGCAGCACAAAATATTATTATAGATTTTCTGTCAGGGAAATTCGAGAATGAAGCAGGCCTGCTAAAAGAAGCTGCAATTAAATATCTCGACTTCAGGAAAAGAGCAGAAGTCTTTCAAGAAAAATATTTTTTCGAGACTTGCAATACAAAATGCTATGAAAACAAAATGTGTGCGTGCTGCACCAAGGACGGGATTATTACCTATTTTGCAGATGTTGCCTTAAACGGTATGGGTTCCGGGGTCAAGGAAATTGAGGGGTTGCTGGAAATACTTGAAAATCCTCCAGGCACATCAAAGTGCGTATATCTTGGAGAGAATGGCTGCACCTGGCGACTCAAGCCGATAGTTTGCGAGATGTTCCTGTGTAACTATGCAATGAATAAAGTTTTTGAAGAAAACCCAGACGCAAAGTTGCAATGGGAAGCCCTGGAACTGGAGCGGAAGGACTATACCTGGCCGGACAAGCAGGTGCTCTTTGATGATGTAGAAGCGATATTCATCGGGCTTGGATATAATGCTGAAATCATGTACATGCACAATAGCCCTGGGCTTTTGATGGTAAAAAAGAAGGCAGGGCTTTGAAAAAAAATCATAGCTTTTGTTCAGGCACAAGCTACACGTCTTTGCAGGGACACTGATCCCGAATTCCACCGCAATAGCCACAAAATCCCTCGTTTCCCCTGTAGGTGATTCCTCGTGGAGAGTTTCGGGTGAATCCTTTTCTTAGATGGAATCCGCACATTCTGCAATAGTTGTGAGAATCTGCCTTATACTTATCACAAGATCCGCATTTTTTGGTTGGTGTTTCCATTTTTTCTCCTTTTCTTTATTGCCTTAATGAGAATAAACACCCTGACAGTATTAATCAACAGGGAATTTAAATTTGCTCCAATATGTTGAAAGAATAATTGAAATATGATATTTTACCAGTATAAAATTAATATGCTTCATGGATATTATGATTAGTCGGAAAATAATATTTTGCTTAAATAATATTTGCATTGGACGAAAAACATAATCTGTGTAATATTCTGGTGAATAATGAATATAGAAAAAAAATCACATGCCCTGATAGCATGTATTAAGATTTTCGCACAGAATTTCTTATTTTCATTGTAGAACTATATAAGAGGTATCCATGTTATTAACAAATGAGAAAAGAACAAAAAAAGAAAAACCAAAAAAGAAGCTGACCCTTCGAGTTATTGTGTATATGCTTTTAAGCAGTTTGATAATTACCCTTGCAATTACGTGGGGACAGGTACAACTGGATTATTTAAAAGAGATTAAGTCGATTGCCGAGCAAAAAAAGCAAATAGAAAAGAGTGATATTCCAGCATTAGTTAACCAGTTGTGGGTGGGTGACTTTGATCTCTTGCGTGTTCATCTGGAAGGGATTGTTCAACTGCCGTATATCAGCTATGGCGAGATCATACACGATGGTAATAAAAAGGTTTCCGCAGGAACTAGTAAAACAGGGCATGTCATTGTGCATGACTTTCAGATGAATTATTTATTTAAAAATAAGGATATACTGCTTGGTACACTTCATCTTGAGATTGATCTGGACCTGCTGTATGGAAAACTATTTACCAAGCTATTTCTTATACTCGGAAACCAGGCTGCTGTTATATTCCTTGTTTCAATTTTTGGATTCATTATTTTTCAACAACTGGTGATGCGCCATTTAAATCTGATTGCAGATTATACTCGCCAACTCGATATCAGCACTCTATCAAATGCTCTTAACCTGCTGCGTGGTGACAAAACCGATTCCCCCGATGAGCTTGAGGATGTAGTAATCGGAATTAATGTTATGCGTACTACTATTGAGGAAAATATTTCAGAGCTTAAAAATGAGATTGAGGCACGAAAAAAAGTGGAGGAGGAGTTAAAAGAATATCAACTTCACCTTGAAGACCTTATTGAAGAACGCACATATGAATTGCAGGAAAAGAATAATAATATTATGGACAGCCTGAATTACGCCAGAATGATTCAAACGTCACTACTGCCAATCATGGACGTTTTTAAGGCGTTTATACCTGAATGCTTTGTTGTATGGAAGCCACGGGATATTGTGGACGGAGATATTATTTTTGCAGATTTTTCTGAGGATAACATAATTGTTGCGGTGATAGATTGTACCGGGCACGGTGTCCCTGGAGCCTTTATGCCTATGATTGCATCGTCGGGTCTAAGGAAAATTGTAAGTGATGAAGGTTGCCACGACCCGGCAGAAATACTTAAAAGATTGAATTATTTTGTTAAAGTTTCACTACAGCAAGACACAGATGATGCACAGTCAGATGACGGTATGGATATGGCTATATGTGCATTTCAAAAGGTTGGTCAAACCCTGACTTTTGCCGGAGCAAAACATCCCTTATACTGCATTTGCGATGATGAATTGACTGTCATTAAAGGAGACAGACAAAGCATCGGGTATAAAAAATCAAAAACCGATTATCACTACACAAATCACAAAATCCAAATCAAAGAAGGAATGTCATTTTACCTTGCATCCGATGGTTATACAGATCAGCTTGGCGGTCCCAAAAACCGTCTTTTTGGAAGTAAACGTTTAAAGGCATTGATAAAAGATAATTACAAAAAGCCTTTTAAGGACCAAAGGCTAATTTTTATGGATGCTTTTGAAAAATACAAGGGTAATAATGAACGCCAGGACGATCTTACTTTGTTTGGATTTAGTATTACAAAATTTAAAAAAGTAACTATTCTGTTTGCAGGTGTCCGCGCATCTGATGCTTCATTCGGTACTAAGATTCCATATGAATATAGTGAATTATTAGAATCTTATTTTACAAAAGCAAAAGTCACCATTGAAAAGCATAATGGTTTTATCAGTACAGATGTTGATA
>JAOZSB010000298.1 GCA_029939895.1 Desulfobacterales bacterium | reverse complement strand
ATAATTTATATAACCTTAAAAAAAGAAAAAACTATTTTTAACCTTATAGTTTATTAAAAGGTCAAAAAGTGAGAAAAAAATGAAATTTATAGCAGACTTACACATCCATTCGAAATATTCCCGGGCAACTGCAAAAAATTCTGATATTGAAAATATTTATAAAGCAGCTCAGATAAAAGGAATACAACTTGTAGGAACAGGTGATTTCACACACCCGGATTGGTTTTTGGA
Organism: Desulfobacterales bacterium; assembly: GCA_029939895.1. Taxonomy (GTDB): domain Bacteria; phylum Desulfobacterota; class Desulfobacteria; order Desulfobacterales; family JAOZSB01; genus JAOZSB01. The sequence continues at coordinate 5,444 of JAOZSB010000298.1, read as the reverse complement.
AATACAGGAAAAACTCGAACCAGCAGATAACGGGCTTTTTAAGCTGAAAAAAGAAATTGAAGATACCATTAAAGACGACATACCAGGGCCGTGCCGGGACGATGTAAGGTTTATCCTGGTCACAGAAATCAGCAACATATACAAAAAAGAGGGCAGAACCAGAAAAAATCACAACCTTGTTTTTATGCCGGGAATAGAAGAAGCAGCAGAATTCAGACGCAGGCTCGATAAAATAGGTAATATAAATTCAGACGGCAGGCCTATTTTGGGTCTTGATGCAAGGGATCTGCTTGAAATAAGCCTTGAGGTGGCTGACAAAAGTTTTCTTGTGCCGGCACATATATGGACACCCTGGTTTTCTGTGCTGGGTTCCAAATCGGGATTTGATTCCATAGAAGAATGTTTTGGTGATTTAAGCTCGCATATTTTCGCGCTTGAAACCGGCCTGTCCTCGGACCCGGCCATGAACTGGCGTGTGTCATCCCTGGATAAATACGCCCTTATTTCCAATTCAGATGCACATTCACCAATGAAGCTCGGCAGGGAAGCAAATCTCTTTGATACGGATCTGGATTATTATTCTGTTTTAAATGCATTAAAGGAAAATAACAATAAGACCTTTACAGGAACCATAGAATTTTACCCGGAAGAGGGTAAGTATCACTACGATGGACACAGGAAGTGCAATATATGCTTTAAGCCGGAGGAAACAAAAAAGTATAATGGTGTATGTCCTGTTTGCGAAAAACCGCTTACAATAGGCGTATTAAACAGGGTTTATGAACTGTCAGACCGGGAAGAGGGTTATTTACTTGAAGATGCACCATCCTATGAAAGCCTGATCCCCATTGATGAAATTTTATCGGAAGTATTAAAGGTTGGGCCAAAAACAAAAAAAGTTATGGCAGCACATGAAAAGATTGTAACAACCCTTGGTTCGGAATTTTCTGTTTTAAAGGATGTACCAATAGAAGATATTGAAAAAATTGGCGTGCCGCTTTTTGCAGAGGCAATCAGCAGGATGCGAAAGGACAGGGTTTTATTTTCTCCTGGCTATGATGGAGAATATGGAAAAGTTAAGCTGTTTACTGAAGAAGAAAGAAAAAAACTGACACCACAGAAAACCCTTTTTAAAAATTCGCAACAAAAAGAAAACAACGGTTTTACGGAAAAAAAAGTAATTAAAAAGAAAGCAAAACCCAAAACTGAAAAACCAGAAATAAAAATAAAAACATTAAAAAGGCCAAAAAAAAAGAACAACCAAAAACAATAGAAAAAAAAGAAGACATTTTAGAACGCTTAAATGATGCACAAAAACAAGCAGTAATTCATGAAGACGGCCCGCTTTTGATTGTAGCCGGGCCAGGCACAGGAAAAACCCTCACCCTCACGCACAGAATCGCATGGCTTGTAATGCACAGGCTGGTTTCTCCAGACAGGATACTTGCAATAACATTTACAAACAAAGCAGCACAGGAAATGACCCAGAGACTGGGTTTTTTGAAAAGCGGAACAAAATATTTTCCAAAAGTCACAACCTTCCATTCCTTTTGTTTCGAGGTTTTATCGGAATATCTTTTTAATACAAAAAAAGAAACAATCTCCATACTTGATGATGATGATAGAAAGTTAATGATAAAAGAAGCAATTAAGCGTGCGGAAAAAGCAGGAATCAAAATTGAGCAAAAGGAAGATCGCATTATATCAGGAATAACAACCGCCCGCCAGCTTCTCAAATATCCAGAGCAGGTAGAAGATGATGAAACACGGGCAGTATATACTTTGTACAGCGATATGATGGAAAAGCAGGGCAGTGTTGATTTTGAGGATATTATTTTTAAAACCGTAAAGATATTTGAAGAAGAAAGTCAAATTCTGGATATGTACAGGGAGAAGTTTCTCCATGTTTTTATAGATGAATACCAGGACGTAAATTACGGGCAGTACATGCTCGTAAAACTGCTGTGTACGCCAGACAGCAGCCACGAGGAAGCAGAAGAAAAAAAGGTCAGTATATGTGCCATAGGCGACCCGGATCAGTCGATATACGGCTTTAGAGGCTCTGATACTGTTTTTTTCAAATCCTTTGAAACGGATTTTCCTGGGGCCAGGGTGATAAACCTTGTAAAAAACTACCGCAGCGCAGACACCATATTAGATGTATCATACCAGATAATACGCGATTGCGGAGAAACCGTATCCAAGGAAAGAATTTTTTCCGGGATTGAAGGAAAGAAAACCATAAGGATAATCGAGCTTCCCACGGAAAGGGCAGAAGCAAAAAAAATCGCCCAGACAATCGAGAACATGATAGGCGGGACAGGCTATCACGCAAAGGACACAGGCTGGATAAACGAGGATGATATAACGCAGGAAGCAGAAAAAAGCTTTTCGGATTTTGCAGTACTGTACAGAACAGGAGCGCAGGCAAAAATTATTTCTGAAACTCTGATGAAGTATGGAATACCTTTTCAGACAGTGTCCAGGGAGAGTATTTTTTCAAAAAAAGGAGTAAACGAATTTATATCTTTTTTTAAGCTGGCCACTGGTTTTGGTGCATTTACAGACCTTGAAAGGCTGAGCAAATTTTTAAAACCCGGGCCTGGCAAGGCAGCATTGAATGCTTTTAAGGAATGGATCTTAAAAAATGACTTCACCCTGAACGAGGCCATGGATAAGGCAGTACGATTTCCAATCAAAGGAATTAAAAGGGACAGCCAAAAAAAGGTGTTTGGGTTTTTAAACAATTTTATAAAACATAAAAACGAAATTGACAATAAACCAGTAAAACAGGTTCTTTTTCACTTGGCAGAAAACAGCGCGTTTTCAGATATTTTTGATGAAAACTCAGAAGCTGGCGAGATCTACACAGACCTGTTGATGTTTTCAAGAAAGTTTGAAAAGAGCGTAAAAGAGTTCCTCTCTGCCCTGGCACTGCAATCTGACACAGATGCCTATGACGAAAATGTAGAAAAAGTTTCGCTTATGACCATGCATGCATCAAAGGGCCTGGAGTTCCCGGTGGTGTTTATAGCAGGGTGTGAGGAGGGCTATATTCCATATATGCGGGAGGGTGCAGAAACAAACATAAACGAGGAGCGCAGGCTGTTTTATGTGGGCATTACCAGGGCAAAGGAAGAGGTGCTGCTCACATCCGCAAAAAAACGCCGCATCTTCGGCAAACTCATAGACAGGGAGCCATCAAGGTTTATAAAAGATATTGAAGAAGATTTAAAAAGCATGGAGGAACACAAGGCACGAAAGAAAAAAAAGGAAACCTCACAAGTTCAGTTGAAACTCTTTTAATTTTAGGGTATTATAAAGGCAGGGTAACAGGAATAATAAAGTCAAAAAAAAGGAACTACAATGGACTGCCCTTTATGCGGAACGCTTCTTGATGGTAAACACTGCCTTATGTGCAATTATACAAGGCCGGATAATTTTAAAAAAAAAGGCATGAAGTTTTGTAAAAACTGCCATGAAGAGCTAACAAAAAAAGATTCAAAATGCCCGGGCTGCGGCAAAAAAATAAGACGAATAGATTTCAAGTATCACTTTGGATGCCTGGTAATGCTTATTATGCTGGCCGTGATTGGCGGCGGTACATACTGTGCCTACCTTTATGTGGAAAAACACAAAATAATGGCGCAGGAACGAGAATTAACAGAGTTTGAACAAAAGATGGTCGATGGAATAAATTTTATAGAGAAATTAAAAAAGTTATTAAAATGAAACAACATAATATAAAACATGCAATAAAAACCGTCACGCTTGCTGTGTTAATAGCTCAACTCCTGCTATTACTGCTTCCGTGGCAGGCGGTTGCAGATATTTATATGTACCGGGATAAAGACGGAGTAATGCATTTTACAAACGTTCCCAACTCCGCAAGGTACAAGGTTTATATTAAAGAAGGCTCAAGAAAAAAAATAAAAAGATTCAAAGGCTATGGAAGATACGATTCAATAATTAGCGTAGCCTCCAGAAGATACGGGGTAGAAAGTAACCTGATAAAAGCAATTATAAAAGCAGAATCCGACTTCAACCCAAGGGCAGTCTCCAAAAAAGGAGCAAAGGGCCTGATGCAGATAATGCCGGAAAACTACCGCGACCTGGGGATTATAAACCCCTTTGATCCGCGACAAAACATAATGGGCGGAACAAAGTATTTTCGCAGAATGTATAACAAGTACAAAAAAACCAGCCTTGCCCTCGCAGCCTACAACGCCGGACCAACAGCCGTAGACAAACACAAGGGCGTACCCCCATACAAAGAAACAAAAGCATATATAAAAAAGGTTATGAAGTACTACCGGCAGTACAGTTAAAACAAAGATAAAGCCCAATTCTTAAAGTGAAGAAAGCCAAAAAATAAAATATGCCAGCATCCTTTTAGCCCTGAAGGGGCGGAATATAATAGCCTGGGGTGAAACCCCAGGAAGAGGGCATCGACAAAAAAAAGCCCTGAAAGGGCGGAATATACCAGCCCAGGGTGTAAGCCCTGGGAAGATTCCCGCCCCACAAGAATTCAGCCCTGTAAGGGTGAAATATAAATCAAACAACCCGATCATTATAAAAAAAACACCCGTGGAACCGCATTATGAAAATAGCCAGCATTCAGCTAAACATCAAATGGGAGGACAAAACAGCCAACCTCAACCAGGCGCATCAATTTATCAAGCGTGCAAAGCAGGAAGGCTGCGACCTGGTAGTTTTTCCAGAATTTTTCACAACAGGCTTTTCAATGGATGCAAAAAAAATCAGCGAGCCGCCAGGGGGCCAGACAGCCCAGTTTCTAAGCACCCAGGCAAAGCAAAACTCCATAAATATAATTGGCGGATACGCAGAGTCCACGCCACACGAAAAAGCAAAAAACGTTGCAATAGCAGTTAACAGGGAAGGGCACGAAGCAGCAAAATACGTAAAAAATCACCCATTTTCCTTTGCAAACGAACACCAGCACTACCAGCCAGGCAACAAACAAGTCACATTTAAAATCGACAACACAAGCGCAAGCATATTTATATGCTACGACCTACGCTTCCCCGAAGTTTTTCGCAAAATTGCAAAACAGGTAGATATTATTTTCGTAATCGCCAACTGGCCCCAAACAAGACAAAAACACTGGGAAGCACTCCTAAAAGCAAGAGCAATCGAAAACCAATGCTATGTAGCAGGCATAAACCGCACAGGAACCGACGGAAATAACATTGAATACTGCGGCGCATCAAGCATCATAAACCCCCTCGGAAACACCCTCTCATACGGAAAAGCAACACAACAATACATAACAACCACCATAAATACTGAAGAAACACAAAACACCAGATACAAATTCCCATTCCTGAACGATATAAAATTTATTTAGAAAGAATTATTTTAAACTGCATTTAAACTGCATTTAAACTGCATTTAAACTGCATTTAAACTGCATTTAAACTGCA
>JAOZSB010000297.1 GCA_029939895.1 Desulfobacterales bacterium | reverse complement strand
TACCGTTTATCAAAATCTGTTTGCGCAAATGCTTAAAAATTTTTATATCCATGACAATAAAATCAACACCAAGGTCGCTGAGCAGCCTGGAAATCTGGATAGTCTGGTTGGCAATCTCTTCATACTGATTGTTTGCCTTTGTCATTTTTCCGAAATCCTCACCCAGAAGGGTCGCAGCACGCTGAAAAGCAATTACACGCTTATCACGCAGAAAATCAGCATTTTCAAAGTCCGGGAAGTTGTTCTTGGCCAGGCTGATTGCACAGTTTTGAAAGGTAATAACAACATCAGTATAAAAGGCATCCTCAACCGTGCCTTTTTTAACATTAATGATACCATCAACCAGACCCATTTGCATCATTTGAAATGTTCTTATAAAGGGCATGTATTTTGGGTTGACTGTATGCCCTTTGACGCTTAAGGCCTCATGCAGAATATCCAACTCAATCCCGGTATTATTTTCTTTGATCACATAGGGCGGTATGGAATAACTTATTCCCATTTTTATTTCATCCGCCATAATAACTATGGGCATAAAGAAAACAAACAGCATCATGCAAATGACTACAACCCGAACAGGTAGGCGATTACCTGTATGAACATTAAAGCTTGAATGCATTTTTAATCTCCTGTTTTCTGTCTATTGGCCAAGGACAGAATTGACTATTTCAAGGGCCTCATCCTGGATCTGCTTCAGGTGGTCTTTTCCTAAAAAGCTTTCTGCATATAGTTTGTAAATATCTTCGGTTCCTGATGGTCGAGCAGCAAACCATCCGTTTTTAGTCACTACCTTCAGGCCGCCTATTGCTGCATCGTTGCCAGAAGCACGGGTCAGCTTTGTTTCTATTTTTTCACCCGCAAGGGTATCAGCAGTGAGGTTTTCAGGGGACAGCTTTTTCAGGGCTGCCTTTTGTGATGGTGTTACCGGAGCATCAATCCGCTCATAAACCGGCGCGCCAAATTTTTCTTCAAGTTCATTATAAACCTGGCCAGGGTCCTTTTCCTGGGTTGCTGTGATTTCCGCAGCCAGCAGATTAAGGATAATGCCGTCCTTGTCCGTTGCCCATACAGTGCCGTCCTTGCGTAAAAAGGATGCACCAGCACTTTCCTCGCCGCAAAACCCGATTGTACCTTCCAAAAGCCCTTCCACAAACCACTTAAATCCCACGGGCACTTCCACGAGTTTTTTGCCAAGGTGGTTTGCCACACGGTCAATCATGGAGCTTGACACAAGGGTTTTGCCAATGACGGCGTTGCCGCCCCAGTCGGGCCGGTTCTGAAAAAGGTACCACACGCACACCGAAAGGTAATGGTTAGGGTTCATGAGTCCTGCGGTTTGCGTAACAATCCCGTGGCGGTCAGTGTCTGGATCGTTGCCAAATGCAATATCAAATTTGTCCTTCAGGCTTATCAGGCCAGCCATTGCATGGGGGGATGAACAGTCCATCCGTATCTTGCCGTCCTTGTCCACGGTCATAAAAGAAAATCTGGGATCAACATCCCTGTTAACAACGTCTATGGAAAGGGAGTATTCTTCGGCAATCACATCCCAGTAGTCGAGTCCTGCCCCGCCCAGAGGGTCAACACCGATTTTCAGGCCAGCAGAAGAAATCGCATCAAAGTCAATTATGCTGCCCAGATCCTTTACATAGGGGACAATATAATCGTATTCCTCCACAATATCCGACTTCATGGCTTTCTCATAGGAAACCCGTTTCACCTGGCTCAGGCCGTCGGTGAGAATTTGATTGGCCCTGTCCTGTATCAGGTTGGTCACGGAAGTATCGGCCGGGCCGCCATTTGCAGGGTTGTACTTGTATCCGCCATCCATGGGCGGGTTGTGGGATGGTGTTATCACAACACCATCGGCAAGCCCGTCTTTCCTTCCCCTGTTGTATGTTAAAATCGCATGGGAGATCACAGGGGTAGGTGTCCATGTCAGTCCCTGCTGAATCATTACTTTAACGCCGTTTGCAGCAAAAACTTCCAGCGCCGTTGCCATAGCTGCCTCAGACAATGCATGGGTGTCGATGCCCATAAACAGGGGGCCGGAAACGCCAATTTTTGCCCTGTACTCACAAATTGCCTGGGTTACAGCAAGTATATGATTTTCATTAAAACTCTTTTTTATTGACGAGCCTCTATGACCGGAAGTTCCAAATGAGACTTGCTCGTTGAGGTTTGCAGGATCCGGTTTCATAGCATAGTAGCTTGCCATGATCCTGGGTATGTTCTCTAAAATTTCAAAGGGCGCAGGTTTGCCAGCCAGTTTGTGAAGGGACATTGAGTCCTCCTGTGTTAAGCAATATAAGAAAAAAAATTGTAGTATAAAATTGTGCTTCTTGCTTAGGTTAACCAATTAAAAAAAGATTAAAAGCTACGAATGATAATTCCTGTTATTTTTTTATTTTATCAGGAATTGAGGCTCAAATCAAGTGGGAGTTTTTTTGCTCATTTCATAACCAAACAACATGGATAAACTAAGTAAGAAGCCTCGCTGAAAATCTTAACTTTTTATGATGCAATAGTGCGGGTGGAATAATATGTGCCTGTTTAACATTTGTATAATTACGTCCAATACATATCCAGATTTTTGTTGACATTTCAGCGTCTATGAAGCATAAATTTATAAAAATAAAAACTGATCAATTTTCACAAATTGAAATGATTTCAACAATTATATTTCGAATGAAGTTTTTTGCGTTTTTATACCAGGCGATTGGTATTGATGAAGCATGTGGCTTTGAAGTTAATTTTAAGTTTATCAGGAGGTTTTTATGGAAAACAGCGCAGATGTCCCACAATTCAGAATGGGTGACTACGTCAAAGAATCCTTTGGGTATGTTAAGGCATATCCAGTACCGTTTATTTTAGGCAATTTTGTAATGATGATGATAGCCAGTTTTTCATTGGGAGTTTTGTCTGGTCACTGGTACGCTGGTGTTTTCATTATGATGAAAAAAGCCAAGGCTGGCGAAACCGTTGAATTTGGAGATGTTTTCAAAGGCTTTGATAACTTTGGCCCAACCTGTATTGCCGGCATTATCTATGTAGTTCTTCTGAACGTTGGTATGGCACTTTATTTCATACCCGGCTTGATCGTAGGTGGTTTTTTATTGTGGTTTATTCCTCTGGTGGTTTTCCAGAATATGCCCATTGGCGATGCCATCAACAAAACCAAAGACATTGCATTGACATCACTGGTCAACCATATCCTGTTCTTTACAGTGATATATTTTGTTATACTGGCTGGCTGTATTTTCTGCGGTGTTGGAGTGTTCCTCACTGCGCCAATCGGAGTCGGTGCCATGTACCTTGCATATGAAGATATAGTTGAAGGCAAATCTTAAAAAATACGGCCCGTTTGTGACCGTTCTCAGTCTTATATTCGCCACCTCCCTTTGGCTCGCGCCAGAAGGCGGTGGTGAGTTCAACAGCATCCCGGACTATATGCTCTGTCCCTATTTAAAGCTGACCAGCTTTAGGTGCCCTCTGTGCGGCATGACAAGAGCTTTTGTCCAAGCTGCGCACTTTGAATTTCAAAAAGCTTTTTTATTCAGCCCGGCAGGAACTTTCCTTTTTATTTACATGTGTGCCTATATCGCAGTCGGCTGGTTCTATATTGCGACCAATGCGGGATTTCTAAAGAGATTTCTTGATTTGAGGCCCTTTAGATTTATCGTGATTGTGGTTTTGGCATCATGGGTTGTAAGGGCCTTTGTGCCAGGGATTTAGCATGTGTATTGCTATCAACTCATCCCAGGGGATAACTGCCCATTAGAGGCCACTCAGAGTGCTTCTTAAACAGGTCGGTAAAGCAGGGCAGGGGGCAGGCCCGCCAGCGATCAGTTTGAATATTGTTTTATTTTGGGGGGGGTTAAAATTTTTTTAAGGGCAGATAGGAAGATGTTTTTTGCTTGAGGTGTTGTAAGCGGGTGTTTTTATTGAGCTTGTTGCGGGATCTGCAAAATGCTCCAGGTGCAACGCTTTTTTTTTAGTACTTTTACAGTTGACACACAAAAATGTAAAAGCTAATTATTGCTTGGCTGATTGCAAGGCCAAAAAATAATCAGGTATATTTTTTAATGACCGCCTGTGAATTGTTGTACATAATTATAAAAAATGCGGAGAGATGGCCGAGCTGGCTGAAGGCGCTCGCCTGCTAAGCGAGTGTATGGGGAAACTTGTACCGAGGGTTCGAATCCCTCTCTCTCCGCCACACAATACATAGCAACACGCTGCAAGCCGTGACAGATACTAACTGTCGGGGCTTTTCGTGTTTGTGGAGCTTTAAAATATTTACTTGCGTTGGCTCTGGCGGTTTAATATCATATTTGATCATTGAGTTCAAATATGGTAATCGTGCAAAGACTTCTTATCGGGCATGGCCCGAAACGAGTAAAATATTACTACTGGTGTAAGTGCATAACCAGATAAATAAATTCGAAACACCCATATTTATTGTACGAAGAAAAAGAGGAAAATTATGCATGAACAAAAACTTACAATCATAATTCCTGCTTATAATGTGGAGGCCTCTATCCAAGACGTGGTTGAGGGCTTGAGAGAATTGTACAATGAGCAATTTGCAGAAATTATTGTTGTTAATGACGGATCAACCGATAACACCGCAGGCATTTTATCCCGAATCCCGCAGATAACGGTCATTACTCATAAGCACAATTTCGGATATGGTGCCAGTGTGAAAATCGGTATTTGCAATGCCGCAGCAGAGCTTGTTTGTCTTTTTGATGGTGATGGCCAGCATGATCAGCGCGATGTGATGCGCTTATATAACCGCTTGTTAGAAGATGATGCCGATATGGTTGTGGGAAATCGCGGCAGCTCTGCATTTACCAGTGATTTTAAAAGAGGGCCCGGAAAATTGGTACTTCATGTTTTGGCAAATTTTATTAGTGAAAAGCCAATCCCTGATTTAAATTCAGGCTTACGAATTTTGAAACGGGATATCTTGAAGCAATATATTCAAATTCTCCCTGATGGATTTTCCTTGTCCTCAACTTCTACTTTGATTTTTAATACAAGAAACTACGAACTTGGTTATGCTGATATTTCTACAAAGCCAAGGCTTGGTACCAGCACAGTAAATCAATTGAAAGATGGATTTGCTACGATAAAGTTGATTTTCAGGGTTCTGTTTCTTTTTAATCCGCTAAAATTTTTCATATCACTGAGTATGTTTTTTATACTTGGTGGAATTGGTTATGGATTATTTAAATTTTCACAACCAGGCGGTTATCTTTCCATTGGCAGTATAATAATTATTTTTCTTGGAATTGAAAGCTTTATAATTGGTATGCTCAGTGATCAAATCTCAAATTTGAGAATCGAGCGATTAGAATCAGCAAGCCTGATCCCAAGAATTAAAAATAGATCAATTGATGTTTAATCATAAAATAATTCTGCAAATTCATTTTTTTAGTTTTTTTATTTAAAATATGGTAAATAGTAAGCTTGACGGACGTTATTTGTTTTTATATGAAAGAAATAATATAAATGTTACAAATCTTTCATATTTCGCATAGGGTCAGCATATAAACTCATAAGTGGGTCTGCCCGTGGCAGTTAGACAAAGCTGATAAAATTGTTGTCAAATAATCTTGTTATTTTTTATTGACTTTCTAATAAATATTGCTGATTGTTTAAGGGTAATGTT
>JAOZSB010000296.1 GCA_029939895.1 Desulfobacterales bacterium | reverse complement strand
GCATTGAAATATTATTTTGAAGCAATAAAGATTGAACCGGAAATGACTATGGCTTATAATAATATTGGTATGTTATATTCTAAAAAAGGGGAACGCAAACTTGCTTTGAAATATCTTCATGAGGGTGAAAAATATGACCCGAATGACGAAGATATTAACAACAACCTGGGGCTTGCATACATGCAGAAGGGTGATGTTCAAAAAGCCGGGCAGTACTACCGCAGGGCTATTAACAGCAATCCATACTATGCACCTGCATATTTTAACATTGGTGCGTTTTTGTATGCAAATGGGAAAAAGGACAATGCCAGGCAAATGTATCTGAAAGCTCTTGAGGTTGACCCTCAATACAGCAAGGCTGCCAGAGAGCTTGAAAAGATTGAAAGTGATGAAAACTAATTCACATGACCAGGAATAAACAACAAATTATAATTTCAGGTATTGTACTTTTCCTTGGAATTTCGATATTTGCCTGCTACGGCAAGGTGCCTGGATATGGCTTCATTGACCTGGATGATCCATTTTTTATTACCAACAATTATAATATCCAGAAGGGCTTTACTTTAGAGACAATAGACTGGGCATTGACAACCGGCCTGCGGTGCAACTGGATGCCAGTTACATGGCTGTCCTTTATGCTTGATTATTCCATAGGCGGCCTGGACCCTTTTGTTTTCCACCTTGATAACCTGATTTTGCATTTTCTAAATTCCATTTTACTTTTTCTCATCCTCTTTAAAATGACTGGCAGTATATGGAAGAGTGCTGCTGTTTCATTTCTTTTTGCACTGCACCCAATAAACATAGAGTCTGTTGCCTGGATAACGGAAAGGAAAAATACACTCAGCACTTTTTTCTGGTTTTTATCAATAGGTGCTTATGTTTATTATGCGGAGAATTTTAAGAGGATCTGGTATCTTCTTTCACTTTTTTTCTTCATCCTTGGGCTTGCATCCAAGTCAATGCTGGTAACGCTTCCCTTTGTACTTTTACTTCTCGACTTCTGGCCCCTGGGCAGGATAAACCCTGGCGATGGCAAGCTGTTTAAGTCTTTAGCTGATCTGGCAATGGAAAAGATCCCATTTTTTATTTTTACTTTTCTTTCTTGTGTTGCCACCTATTGGGTTCAAAAAACCTGCGGTGCTGTAAGCGGGCTTGATGTAATTTCACTGCCTGCAAGGTTAAGTAACGTCATAACCGCCTATGCCACATACCTCCGCAAAGCTCTGCTCCCATATGACCTTGCGATTATATATCCCTTTAGTCATGAGATTCCCCTGTATTTATCTCTTTTGTCTTTAATGCTGCTTTTAGTAATCACAGGTGCTGCACTTTATTATGCAAAAACAAAAAAGTATTTAATCACAGGCTGGCTCCTGTATCTGGGGACACTCGTTCCTGTCATAGGGCTTGTTCAGGTGGGGCATCAGTCCATGGCTGACAGGTATGCCTATATACCCATGACTGGTATTTTTATTATGGTGGTATTTGGGGTTGCGGACATTATAAAGAAAAAAGCAGTTCTTGCAGTAGTTTTTACTTTGGCCATGGCCCTATACTCCTCGGCAACATTATACTATGTGGGGATCTGGAAAAGCAGTACTTCAATTTTTACTCAGGCTGCAAAGGTCAACGAGAATAATCCTGTTGCATACATAAACCTCGGTTACGGGATGGCAGCAAAAGGCGACTGGGAAAAAGCTCTTGAATATTATGAAAAAGCACTTTTTTACAGCCCAAAGTCAGACATTATCACCTTAAATATTGGAGTGGCCCATTCAGCAACAGGCGATATGGACAAGGCTGGTGAGTATTATAAAAAAGCGATTGAGCTTAATCCCAAAAACGCTACTGCCTTAAATAATATGGGCAATTACCTGCTGGCAAAAAGTGAGCTTAAAAAGGCGGCGCATCATTATGTTCGTGCAATACAGGCAGAACCTGAATATATTGATCCTCATATCAATTACGGTGTTACCCTTCTGCGAATGGGTAAGCCTGGGTCTGCTGCTGTGATTTATTCCAATGGCCTGAAGATAGCACCCGGTGACCCGCGGCTTTCAGGGGCCTACAGGTTTGCTGTGCACAGCTATAAAAGCATTGAGGATGAAGTGGAAAAATTTAAAAATTTACTTTTATTTAAAGCTGATGATAAAGGTATTTTAAAGACACTTCAAGCTTTAACAGCATCAAAAAAAAGGCTGACAGCCATACAAAACAGGTACTGCAAAGAACTGTCCACCCAGCAAGGCTTTGACCTGAAAACAAGTACTCCAGAAAAGATTAAGGAAGTATTGAAAATATACGCTGAAAAGATCAACATTTTTATTGATTTGGAAAGCACCGGGCTTTATAAAGGACATGCAGGCTTTCATGTGTCATGCATTATGGCAGGAAAAGCCGGGGAAGGGTCATCGTATAAAAAAGCTTTTAAATATCTTGAAAACGCTATAAACAATGGTTTTAGCGACTTTGATCTTATCATGGAAGATAATGATCTAACCAAAATAAGGCAACATCCCGAATACAGCAGATTTTTTGAAAAACTACCAGTTTTGGAAGGAAAAAAATGATAAACAACAAAAATGTAGTTGTAGTGATGCCTGCGTATAACGCCGCAAAAACAATCAAAAAAACATATGACGAGGTAATGGCACAGGGCATTGTTGATCTTGTAATAGTTGTAGATGACAGAAGTACCGACGACACAGTGGCGGTGGCAAAAGGATTGCCAAATACTATTGTACACACCCACGAAACCAACCTCGGTTACGGTGGCAACCAGAAGTCATGTTACAGGCTGGCCATGGAAAACAATGCAGACGTGATCATTATGGTGCATCCTGACTATCAGTATACTCCAATGCTTATACCTGCAATGGCATCAATGATATCCAACGGCCTGTACAATTGTGTACTTGGTTCCAGAATCCTTGGCGGATACGCCCTTAAAGGCGGGATGCCCCTTTGGAAATATATTGCCAACCGGTTTCTCACTTTTTTTGAAAACCTTCTACTGGGAGCAAAGCTGTCTGAATATCACACAGGTTACAGAGCATTTTCCAGGGAACTTATTGAAAAACTGCCCATTGACCAAAACTCCGATGATTTTATTTTCGACAACCAGATGCTGGCTCAGATTATATGGGAGGACGAAATAATAGCAGAAGTGAGTTGCCCCACAAAGTACTTTGAAGAGGCATCTTCCATAAATTTTTCCAGGAGTGTTAAATATGGATTAGGCTGTCTTCTGACAGCATTAAAATTCAGGCTGACTAAAATGGGAATCCTGAACCCAAAAATTTTTAAAACCTCCGGCTAGTCGGGGAGTCAGGCAGCAAGCACATGCACCATGAATCAGCTCTCATTGAGCGAGAAGACTCTTACATCCCATTTGTATGTGGTGTCGGGCTGTGCAACTTTAACTTCTTTAATCCTGACAGCTTTATACTCTCTATCAAGCACCTTTGATGCCTGGGTTCCCATAATCTTTGTGCCACCTTGAATAACGCCTTCTACCCTTATGATGGGGGTGCTTTTCTCTTTGCTTGTCCATTCTGACAGGTCGAGCTTCTCATCGACAAGTTCTTCCACCCGGTCTTCAATTACTTCGGCAGCTTTTCTGGCTAAAATTGCATTATTAACAAAATCGTTCTGCTGCTCAAAAAGTTTGGAGATTTCAGCGTCAGCTTCCTTTACTTTGCTATCAAGCTCTTTAAGTGTCAGTAATGCCCTGTGTGTGCTTTTGGGATCATCAGCCTTTTTAAACTCTTCAATTTTATCTACAACACCTCTTTGGCCTGCCAGTGCGCGATCCTGGTTTTTAGCCAGTTCAGCTATCCGTTTATGGGTCAATATCTGCTCGGTTTCAATGGCTTTCAGCTTTGATTCTGCTTCTTCAAGTTCTTCCTTGCCCACTTTTATTTCTGCGTTAAGCTTTGACATCACCTTGCTGATATGATCCTCGTGTCCTGGTTTCAGGGTGCATCCTTCGGAAACATCGGTTCCAATATCCAGTGCCATTATCCCTTTTTTTGCAACCACAAAGGAGGAAATCAGCTTTCCTTTTTTTACAAGACAAATACCACTGGTGGCAATATATGAATCAAGGATTTCAGATTCTGCCATAATATCGCCGTAAGCCTCTATTCGGGCGTTTTTGATGTAAGTTGCAGTGACGCTTCCCTTGGTCTTGATGGTTGCGCCAATTATGCCCCCCTTGACTGTAATGTCGCCAGTGGTTTCGATTTCTGCACCAAGTATTTCCTGGGCCTGGAGGGTGACACCCTTAACACGGAAGCCATATTGAACACTTCCTTTTACCTCGATATTGCCTTCAAACTCAACATGCCCGGTTTTAAAGCCAATGTCACCAGCAATATTGATTGCAGAAGAAACAGAAAACTTGCCGCCAAAAGCAGCCATGGGTTCCCCAGTGATAGCGGCGACAATTTTGAGGCCATTTTCAGAAATCTCAGTCCCTTTTTCAGCTCTCAGGGTGATGTCTCTTGTGTCTGGAACAGGAATCGGGTCACCAAAAACGTCAACCCCCTGTTCCCCAGGTGTGGCCTCAATCTTTTCAGCCAGCAGATCACCAGCTTCAGCAAATGGTATTTCTCCCCTGTCCATAAAATCAATTGCACCGTCTTCTGTTATGGTGCCGACTTTTTTTGGTTCATGGTCGAAATAGTACTTAATATAAGCATCCTGTCCATTGACAGGCTCTCTACCCTGTGCTGCCTGAAATAAGGTCTTGGTCAAAATATCTTTTTTCAAATACTCATTGATCAATTCTGCATCTACAATACCGTATTTGATTCCAGCTAGTTCCAGAAAATCGTATATATCCTCAAGGTCAATTAGTTCAGGGCAGTCTCCCGTGGGTTGGATAAAGGCTTTTGTCTTGTCCTTTGAGTGGAAGAGGGAAATGTCGCCGTCAATCTCAAGTTGAAGCTTTTCCAGGCCGAAACCGTCTTCTGGTGTATCATCACCCTCGTTTTCCTGGCCAGACTCTTCATCTGTTTCAGCTTGTTTATTATTAACAGCCAGTGTTTCTCTTTTCTGCTTTTTCATGACCATTTTGCGCTGCTCTTCTGTAATAGCTCCGGTCTCTACAAGTATGTCGCCAAGCAGACGGCTCATTTTCTTTTTCTTAAACTCATCCATCTGAACATTGAGGGCTTTGGTCACTTCTACCTGTGAAGCAAATTTGTTCATTATGGTAATTGAGCCAAAGCGTTTATCAAGATTACGGATTTCCCAGAATTCCACAGCAGAATGGAGAAGATCCATCATCTTGTTTGAGATCAGGCCTTTGCTGATCAAGATTTCTTCAAGTGGAGTGTCGAGTCCTGCAATTTTTTGTGCTTTTTGTATTTCAATGGCTCCCTTGAGCTGTTCCTCGGAAATGAATTTATATTGAAGTGCCAGTTTTCCAATAATAGGATAGTCAGATGCACCATTGGCAGCTTTTGCAACAAAAGCAGTATTGCATTTTTTGCAGGTTACTTTGTTTCCAAGTGTAGATTTTGCAACTTTATATTTTGTTTTGCATGAAGTGCAAGCTATTATGCTTATCTCAGTGTCAGACATGCGATGAGTCCTTTTATATAAATTGAAAGTTTGTTCTAGTCGATCCTGAAAAACTCTGTCAGACGAGCTGAGAGCCGACGTTAATTTGC
>JAOZSB010000295.1 GCA_029939895.1 Desulfobacterales bacterium | reverse complement strand
ATCTAATTAAACATAATTATATATCATAAATATAAAGTACGAGTTTGCTATATGTACACAAAAGGGCAGTATAAACCAGGAACTCTTCTTATCATTCTCATATTGCTGTTGACTGCCGGATGCCTGGATGTGCCAAAGGAGTCGCCAGTGGTAAGGCGTGGGGTTATAGACCTGCGCGGATGGGACTTTGAAAAGGACGGCTCGGTTCAACTGAGTGGTAAATGGGAATATTATCACAACCATACGCTTTTTGATAAAGACTTTATCTCGGCTGCAAAATCATTAAAACCTGAATTTTCAAGTATTCCCACTGCCTTTGGAGAGGATGAAATCAAAAAACCCAGGCAGGACTTTGGTACCTTCAGGCTTAGAATTCTGCTTGATAAACCCATAGATACTGCAACCCTGGTGTTTCAGCAATTGCTGTCAGCATATAAAGTGTATGTCAACGGGAATCAAATTGACATGTACTGCACATCCGGGAAATTAAAACAGGGGCGAGCGCTTGTTGTTAATAAATGGATTTCCGATATAGGCGCAGTTGTCGATTCAGAGAGTTTTTCAAATAATGACTCAGACGATTTTGTGTTGAGCATCATTATTCACATGAGCTATGCATCGGAAGTTGGATTAAACATTTCAAGACCAGTATATCTGGGTACAAGAGCAGACCTGCAACCAACCTTTATAAGGCAGGCAACTGTCGACATTATCATCTCAACGTTTCTTTTTACCATCAGTTTATACAGCCTTGTTTTTAATTATTTGCTGAAAAATGACAGGATGCCCTTTTATTTTGGACTTTTCTGCATAGTAATGGGTGTAAGGTCTGTGTTAACAAGGAGCCACATCAGCTACCTGGTTTATGACTTTGACATTTTTTTGCTTTATAAAACTCTGGTTATCTGCATATATCTGGCTTTACCTTTATTGTGCATGTATATCCATTCTCTTTTCTCAAGAGAGTTTTC
Organism: Desulfobacterales bacterium; assembly: GCA_029939895.1. Classification (GTDB taxonomy): domain Bacteria; phylum Desulfobacterota; class Desulfobacteria; order Desulfobacterales; family JAOZSB01; genus JAOZSB01. Next base: position 4,755 of record JAOZSB010000295.1, on the reverse strand, counting down.
AAAAGTTGCTGTCAGAATTTCACAATGGACAGGTGGTGTCTGCGCTGCCCTGATGCTTTTTTTGCCCTTTAAATTGGCTTACAAGGCAATGGTTCCATTTGAAGTCATTGGCTTGATGACCCTTTTGTACATATTTTATGTGCTTGCCAGGGCCTATGAAAATAAAAGAGAAGGTGCGGTCATAGTCATAATTAGTTTTGTTGTGCTTTTAATCACTGCAATTAATGACGTACTTTTTGAACGACATATTGTGAACACCAATTTTTATCTTTCCTATGCAATGGTAATTTTTGTATTGAACCAGGCTATATTTATATCCAAAAAATTTGCCTATGCCTTTGTTGTGGTCGAAAGCCAGGGCAGGGAGCTTGAGGCTTCCAACCAGCAGCTTCAGCAAGGAATAGATCAGCGAATACAGGCAGAGAAGAGCTTAAAGAAAAGCGAGAGAAAATACAGGTCAATCCTTGATACAATACGGGAAGGTTATTACGAGATTGATCTCAAGGGGCAGGTTAAATATTTCAATAATTCACTGGTAACAATGTTCGGGTATCCCCAGGCAGAACTCATGAAAATGAATTATAAGGATTTTATGAGTGAGGTTGAATATACAGAAGCCAGGAGGGTTTTCAAGGAAGTGGCCCAGACTGGCAGGCCATCCTTTTCCTATAAGTGGGTGGTCATGGTACGGGGCGGTATAATAAAATGGCTGGAGGTTTCAATATTACTCAAAAAAGATGAAGATGCACAGCCGGTCGGCTTTTTTGGGATATGCCGGGACATCACAGAGCGAAAGAAAAAGGAAAAAGCAGAACGGGAAATGGAGATTGAAAAAGAGGCAAATCAAAAAATCATGAGCAGCATCCGCTATGCCAAGATGATTCAGACCTCGATTCTCCCTGATATGGAAGTAATGAAGCAGACAATTGACGATTTTTTTATTATCTGGAGACCCAAGGATATTGTTTCCGGTGATTTTTATTTTTTTGAAAAGTTAGATGACGGTTTTATAATCTCAATCAGCGACTGCACAGGTCACGGTGTGCCAGGTGGTTTTATGACAATGATTGCAGATTCCGGTTTTAAAAGGATAATAGCAAATGAAGAGGACCTCAACCCTGGCAGCATTTTAAAACATCTGAATTTAATAATAAAAACTACCCTTGGAAAACCCCTTCTTCCCCAGAAGAGTATTGGCAGAACCAGGTGGGCAGGGGCTGACGATGGCCTGGATGCTTCCCTTGTCAGGGTAGACATGAAAAACAAAAAACTCCTTTTTGCCGGAGCCAACAGTCCTGTTTTTATCCTCAACAAAGATGGCTGCACAATCATCAGGGGCGACAGGCAAAGCATAGGCTTCAGGAAGTCAGACCCGGATTTTGAGTTTACTACCCACAGCCTGGAACTTGACCCTGATACATCATACTATATCTTCTCCGATGGATTTTTAGATCAGATTGGCGGGCCAAAGCACAAGATGTTTGGCAGAAAAAAACTTGCAGCAATCCTGGTCAAAATCTGGCAGCTTCCCTTTGAAGAGCAGAAACAAGTGATTGAAACTGAATTCAATGAGCACTGCAAAGATGTTGAAATCAAGGATGACATCACTTTTTTTGGTTTCAGAGTTGGGATTTAACTTCAATTAACTCTGGGAACCTGCTCAAAACCGAGTGCTTATTGAGCTTGCCTATTTTATTTCAATATATTATACAAATACTTGTTAAATGCCGACACAAAAAGTCTCTAAAATTATATGCAATTACCAATAATTAGCTTCAAATTAGAAGAAGCTGAACTATAATTATCTATAATTTGTACATAATTAAGCTTAATTAAAATAATGCAATTGCAAATCCATATTATGATCATAACAAGGCAATTAAAAAGGTGTATTTTTCTCCTTTTAATATCAGTTCTATCAACTGGTTGCGGGGGCGGGGATGCGCCATTGAAACCGCCGACTGCACAGCAGGGACTAATGGATCTTCGCGGGTGGGACTTTAAAAAGGACGGCCCTGTCCAGCTTAATGGTATTTGGGAATATTACCATTACCAGAGGCTGGTTGGTGATGATCTGGTTGATTCTGCACATAAGTTAAAGCCTGAATACTTTAAGGTTCCATCCATTGTTAATCGAGTAATGAGTGACGGAACAAAAATTAAAAAACAGGATTTTGGTACCTTCAGGCTTAAAATTTTAATGGATGAGCCAATTGAACAACCAGCCCTTTTTTTTAAACTGTTATTAGGTTCATACAGGGTTTATGTCAATGGTCGGGAATTGGCTTTACATGATGCATCGGGAAAGCTGAATCAGAATAGGCCCCCAAATGTTGGCCGGTGGATTGCTGATTTGGAATTTACCGATATGAAAGATAATATGAATGCGCAAAATCTGGAAATGTGCATCATTATCCATGTAAACTATGCTTCAGATTTAAGACCCGGCCTTACAATGCCAATTTCCCTGGGGCTGGAGTCGGATCTGCGGCCACTGTCCATCAGGCAGTCGTCTGGCGACATCATTATTGGTGCGGTTTTATTCGTTATTTGTATTTACTGCCTGGCTTTCTATATTTTGCTCAAAAAAGATATGATGCCCCTGTATTTTGCATTATTTTGTTTTTCCATGGGCTTGCGTGCAATTATGTCTGGAAACTATGTCATCTATCTGCTTGCAGACTTTAAGCTGATGGTGCTCGAGAGAGTGCTGGTCTGCGCCATATACTGCGCACTTCCTTTTTTGACAATGTATATCAAGTCTGTTTTTGAAGAGGAGTTTTCAATTATTGCAGTCAGAATCACTCAGGTGACAGGTATTGTATGCACTGTCATGCTGTTTGTTCTGCCTTTTCAAATTGCATACAAGGCCATTATCCCCTTTGAAGTAATTGCAATTTCAACTCTGCTTTATATATTTTATGTGCTTTTCAAGGCTCTGGCAAATAAAAGAGATGGCTCGATCATCCTTATATTCAGCTTTGTTATATTTCTGGCTGCGGCAGTAAACGATGTGCTTTTTGAAAGGCGAATCCTGCATACAAACTACTATCTTTCCTATGCCATGTTTGTTTTTGTTCTGGCCCAGGCCGTTCTGATCTCCAAAAAATATGCAGATGCCTTTATTATGATAGAAAACCAGGGCGAGAAACTTGAAGCTATTAACATTGATCTCCAGCATGGAATCGCCCTGAGAATACTTGCTGAAACAAGCCTGAAAAAAAGCGAGGAAAAATACAAATCAATCCTTGAATCCATACGAGAGGGTTATTATGAAATTGACTTTACCGGGCGATTAGCGGACTTTAATGATTCAATGGTAACAATCCTTGGATATTCCCGTGCAGAACTCATGGCAATGAACTATCAGCAGCTCATGACCCCGCAGGATTTAATAGAAGCAAACAAGGTCTTTCAGAAAGTAGCTCAAACAGGCAGGCCAGCCATAGAATTTGAATGGGGGGTCATAGTAAAAGGTGGCGCGAAAAAATGGCTGGAAGTCTCCATTGGACTTAAAAAAGATGAATTTGAACAGCCAGACGGGTTTTTTGGTATTTGCCGGGATATCACACTGCGAAAGGAAAAGGAAAAAGCAGAAAGGGAGATGGAGATTGAAAAAGAGGCAAATCAAAAAATAATGAGCAGTATACGCTACGCCAAAATGATTCAGACCTCAATCCTTCCTGATATGAATGTGATGAAACAGGCAATTGACGATTTTTTTGTAATCTGGAAACCAAGGTATGTTGTTTCAAGCGAATTATATTTTTTTGAAAAGCTGGAGCACGGATTTATAATTGCCGTCAATGACTGCACCGGTCGTGGTGTACCAGGGGCCCTGATGACAATGATTGCAGATTCCAGCCTGAAAAGAATAATATCATTTGAGGAGGAAGCAGACCCTGGCAATATTCTAAAACGGCTGAATTTTATTGTGAAGACAAGCCTGGGAAAGATGCTGAAAACAAATAAGAATAGCAGCAGCGCGCATGCAGCAGATGACGGCCTGGACGCTGCAATTATTCAGGTCGACACCATAAAAAAGAAACTCCTTTTTGCAGGAGCCAACAGACCCATTTTTATCCTCAATCAGGATGGCTACACAATCATCAATGGCGACAAACAAAGCATTGGCTTCAATAACTCAAACCCTGACTTTGAATTTACTACCCAATCCCTGGAACTCGCCCTTGATGCATCATACTACACTTTTTCAGATGGGTTTCCAAATCAGCCTGGCGGGCCAGAGCAGAGAAGCTTTGGAAATGAAAAACTGGCAGCAGTCCTTGAAGATATCTGGCAACTTCCATTTGATGAACAAAAAAATATATTGGAAAGCGAGTTGCAAAAACACATCAAAGGTAATGAAATCAAGGACGACATCACATTTGTTGGTTTCAGGGTTGAAGCCTGACGGCAGTCATATTTTGCCTCTTTCGGGCTGGATTTATTCAAAGGCTGCAAATTTATTCGGCAACCGTTATTTACTCAAAAATTTTGCACCCTTTGAATCGACCCAGCGCGGGTGCATCATGCTGCAACCTGTGAAGAAGCTCCAGGGCAGGGCATATATTATGATTTAACTTGGGCGATATATAAGCCCAATCACAGCGGAGTACGTATCGGAACGTTAATATGAGAACCTCAAAAATGGGGTTATATGTTAAAGTTATGCAATTGGAATTAGTTCAGACTCAATTATAGATATTTTCTACTGAATTATTTATAATTAGGCAGAAGATTATAGATTCTATC
>JAOZSB010000294.1 GCA_029939895.1 Desulfobacterales bacterium | reverse complement strand
ACTAGTGCCCAAATCCAATTGAAATTATTCGATTTTTAACGGGACACTACTGAACGAAGATATTGAATGCGAAGGCAGTTTTCATTCAGGTACATCGATTAATTTAGGAGAATAATGAGTAGTATTGAGTCGTATATCAAGATAGCAAGGGATATTATCGAGGGCTATATCCCGGATTTGGAAACTTTTCAGGATTTATCCTGCACGGCCGACAGGGGTGTGTTTCATTTGATGGCAGGTGCAGACCTGATCCGCGAGGCTTTTTTTGAGCGTCATATCCATTTGTGCAGCATCTGCAACGCAAAGTCAGGGCAATGCAGTGAAGATTGTAAATTCTGCGCCCAGTCAAAGTTTCACACCACAGATATTGATGTATATCCCATGATAGATAAGGATGAACTGCACAGGTGCGCCGGGGAATTTGTGGAAACAGCAGTCCAGAGGTGTTCCATTGTAACCAGCGGCAAAGGGCTTTCACAGGGAGAGGTCAGGCATGTGGGTGATGCCGTGTCTGAGCTTTCATTAGAAAAAATGTCATATTGCGCTTCCCTGGGAATTATCGATCAGCAGGATATGGACTACCTGAAAAGCAAAGGCGTTACCCGCTACCATCACAACCTTGAAACCTGCAAGAGCCATTTTGATGCTGTTTGCACAACCCACTCCTATGATGATCGGGTCAGCACAATAAAAAAAGCAAAGCAAGCTGGCCTGTCTGTTTGTTCTGGCGATATTTTTGGTGTGGGTGAAACCATGGATCAGGTTCTGGAGCTGGCCCTTGAGTTAAAGGAGCTTGATGTGGATTCGGTTCCGGTTAATTTTTTGACCCCGATTAAGGGAACCCCCCTTGGGGAGGAAAACAGGCTGACTCCATTGCGGTGTTTGAAAATTATTTCGCTCATGCGGTATGTGCTGCCGGAAAAGGATATAATTATCTGCGGGGGCAGGGTTCCAAACCTGAAGATGCTTCAGCCCTTTGTTTTTCATGCCGGAGCCAGCGGGATCATGACCGGAAACTATCTGACCACCGAGGGAAACCAGCTTGAGCAGGATATTAATATGATAGAGCAGGCTGGATTTAAGCCACGGCAGAAGATTTCTCCTGCCTGAATCACTGAGTCCGTTATTACTTCTCTTTATTGTGCTTTACAATTTGTGCAATGAGTTTTGTTGCGTCAAAATATACTTCATTTCTGCGGATTTTGCCCTGGCTGTCAAACTGGACAAAGCATACGCCAATGCAATCAATATTGACAGGGCCGACTGGTATCAAGGCGTGCCACTTGTTCAAAAAGCCGTCCTCCATTGGGATGCCTTCAATCTGCGTCCATACCCAGGCCGGGTTGTTTTTTAGCAGCACATTGAAATAGCCTCTTAATTTATCCTTCCCCTTCACTCCATCGGGAATGGTTGGATCAAGATAAAACGCATCCTCAGAATAAAAGGCAAGCAGCTTTTCAGGATCATTTCCAGTCCATGCGGGCAGCCATATTGATACGAATTCTTTTGCCTGTTCCTTTGACATCATATTCATAAAATTTCTCTTTTAGTTTACAGTTTCAGGTTGCCTGTTTCATGGTTTGCAGTTTTTCAGAATCGCAGGCATCAAACATCATTGACTGGCGGGGGCATACTTTTTTCTTCGATATACTGGGTTGCAAGGTCTATTCTTACAAGATTTTCGAGTTTTTCAGATGGTGCAAATTCTTCCGGCGGTCTTGCCATTCCAAAAATATTGCGGACAATCTGGATGGGAGTCATTATCAGGCCATAGGGGAAGCCCCACCAGCCACAGAACAGGGAAAAAAGCGCATTGCTTGCCTGGCTTTTCAGCCCGCAGGAACGGCAGCAGATATTTGGAATGCTGCTCCAGGATGAATACAGCAGCACCGAGTATACCCGGTGCGAGACATGGACATCAACCGGGCCGATCCCCTGGCATTTCGGGCATGCGCCGTTATAAATTTTATTTGCTTCCCGTTTTACAACGTTATCAGACACAGACCTGGCAATAACCAGTGCATAGCCATTCTCAAAGCATTCATCATTGCAGAATCTTAAATCATCATCCTTGATACCGCCAAAGAGAATGGTAGTTCCGCAGTAAGCACATGCAGCCACGATAGCCTCCTTTGATTTGTAAAGATTGTGTTCAATCAGTTACATAATATACTCAGAAACTAATGATATCAAGTAAAAATTGATAAAGCCATTGACGGGAGCTTTTTTGTCGATTAATATTATAATTGTAATACAATTTAAAAATATCGCATTTTTTATATTAAGAATATTTGATAATTAAAGCAGATAATACATGCATGGGGTTTGATATGAAATTAGGACTTGCATTGGGTGGCGGAGGCGCAAGGGGTGCAGCGCACATTGGTGTGCTTATTGAGCTTATGAGACTTGGTATTAAGCCTGATCTGGTAACCGGCACCAGCGTTGGCGGTATGATTGGTGCTTTGCTTGCGGCAGGTGTTGAGCTTGAGGATATGGTAGAATTTTTCCCCAGGCTTAATGTAAGCCATATGTATTCACTGCCAGATGATGTTCCTTCCATTGCCGGCCATAAAAATATTGAACATCTCCTGGAAGAGACAATCGGGAGAATAACCTTTGATGATCTGCGTATTCCCCTGTCCGTGGTGACGACCGACCTGATAAGCCGCAAGGAAGTAGTGATCGACGAAGGCGACCTTATCTCCGCAATACTTGCAACCATCTCTATCCCTATTCTTCTTCCCCCTGTTGAGCGGGGCGGTCACATGCTCATAGACGGCGGAGTTGTGAACAATACGCCCTTTGATATTGCCAGGGCAAGGGGCTGCACATATGTACTTGCCATCGACCTTACTAATACAGCAGTCTATGGCACTCCAACCGATTTTGAACCGATTGCTATCAACCCGCTTTCAAAAATACTTTCCGGCACCAAGCTCGCCAGTATGTGGCAGGTTGTTTCCACAATGATGGACATTATCTCCAGATCATCCATGAATACACGCCTTGCAATCATCCAGCCGGATTTGCTTTTGCGTCCCAAGCTTGGAACCATAGGAATCCTCGATTTCCACAGGTGGAAGGATGCCATAGAAGCAGGCCGGGAAGCTGTTCGTGGGGCTGAGAAAGAATTGCTGGAATTCAAGGAAAAAGCAGGGCTGGACTAAGCTTTATAGCTGTTAAAAAAAAATATTTTAAAAAAAAATTAAGTAATGAAAGGAAATAACACCGTGGCTGTTTATGAATACGAACACATTGGAGAACCCTGCGACATTGGCCCAATGTTTGAGGTTACACAGTCTATACACGATGACCAGTTAACCAAATGCCCAAACTGCGGCAACCCGGTCAAACGGCTCATCTCCCTGGTCAGCATCAGTTGTCCCACGGGTAACAGCGGGCTGAAGGATCTTGGTTTTACAAAACTGGTAAAACGCGACGACGGGGTGTACGAAAACGTTACCGCCAGGGACGGAGAAAGCAAGTACATGCACAAGGGCAGACCAGAAACCATCCCGCATTTTCATAAGACAATTAAAGATTAGTATGTTAAGTTGTTTAAAATGGAAAAATTTGACTGATCTTTTTATCTGATTTTCAATACTACCGCAGGTTTATTGCCATGTTTAGTAAGGGAGCTAATATTGGGGCAAAAGTTTTATTTGCAGTGTTTCTTCTGCTTATTGCCCGGCCTGTCTGCGCAGAAACAATATCCGTAACATTTACAGCCGGAGACACCGAATATGCACCTTATGTATTTGGAGAAGGTGAGCGTTTTCCAAAGGACAGGCCAGGAGTTTCAGTAGAGCTGGTAATGATGCTTGAGTCTGAACTTGATATTAAGATTGATTTAAAGCGGTATCCTTATTTACGAAACAAATCATACATTAAAAATGGCAAAATTGATGGAATGTTCGCATGGTCTTTTAAGAAAAAAAGATTGAAAACAGCTGCATTTCCAATGGTTGACGACAAAGTTGATACTTCAAAAAGATTACTTATCTCTTCCTATGCGGTTTATAAATTATGGGATTCAAAGGTAGAATGGGATGGCAGCAGCTTTAAAAATCTTGATAAACCAGTAGGAGTACTTGACGGGTATTCAGTTATAAGCATTTTGGAAGAAAAATATAAGGTAGAAGTTGACCACACTGGAGTAAAGTTTGTTTCTGCAAATTTAGGAAAACTTTTCTTTAACAGGGTCTCCGCTGTTGTTGGTGTAGAAATGGCCTGTGATGCAGTTATAAATTCAAGGGATGATTTCAAAAGTAGAATTAAAAAAATAAGTCCACCATTTCAAACCAAGGCATCTTATCTTGTGTTGAGCCATCAATTTGTAAAAAAACACCCAGAATTTGCAATAAAAATATGGGATGCCATTGAAAGAATCAGAGAAAAACATCTTGCCAGGCTGATGAAAGAATATGCTCAATAGTTTTTGAATAATGAGAAGCAAATCCCACCCGGCCTAGGAGCTAAAAGCCGTTTCAATCTCTTTATAAAAAGCCTCGCCCTTACCTGTATTTCCCGGGACAGTGGAGACGATCCGCAGGTAGTCGAGGAGGGATTCTTTTTCTGCATCAATCATTACTTCTAAGAAATGGCTGGTATCATCATTTTGGGATTGAGCATGAATAAGGGAATCTATGTAATCTTTTCTGTGTTCGTTGGAGATAACTGCTATTGGATAGCCGTATCTCAGTAGAATCAGGTTCATCAACAGTCTTGCTGACCTGCCGTTTCCGTCTCTAAAGGGATGGATGGTAATAAATTTGTAGTGGGCCTGTGCTGCAAACTCAACAGGGTGAAGTTTCTTCCCTTCTTTTTGAAGCCATAATACAAGCTCCTCCATTAACTCCCCTATCCTGTAATGGGGTGGATATATATAATCCGTACCTGAGGCTCTTACATCAATCTGTCTGTATGCCCCTGCTTCTTTTTTATTGATTCCCCTAATAATGATACTGTGAATATCTTTTATCTCCCTTTCGGTTATGGGAGTGTTGCTGCTGGCAAGCTCTTCGATAAAATCAATCGCATCTTTATGGCCGGTTACCTCAAGGTGTTCATTAAGCGATTTTCCCCCTATGGTAATGCCTTTTTCAAGAACCAGTTCGGTTTCATTCTGTGTAAGGGTATTGCCTTCTATGGCGTTGCTGTTATAGGTAAACCTTACATCATAGTTTTTTTTCATCTCCTGGACAACCAAAGGTTCAAGGGGTCTAAAGCTGTCCAGCCAGCCTTTAAGCTTATCAAGCTCTTTGATTTTAGAATCTATTTCCATAATCGATTCTGCTAAAAGATGCTTGCGGATAAGGGCAACTATGTCGGTAAGATTCCGGCTTTTAAGCTCCTCAATAAATTGTTCAGGATTTCTTATTTCTTTCACTGTATTATTTTCCTTGGACATTTATTTGATAAAACCTTACCCATAATACATGTAAATAATATAAAATGAAAGAAAAATGAAATTTGCCTTAACTAAAATTCTCCTTTATAGGGGTTCTCATATTAACATTCCGATACTTACACTTACATAATTGGGTTTTATATCCCGCCCTTTCAGGGCTTTTTTGTGTAGATGCACTACTCCTGGGGTTTCACCCCAGGCTATTATATTTCGCCCCTTCAGGGCTTGGTCGATTTAAAAGGAACATATTTTTGATAAACGCTCAGTAGTGTCCCGTTAAAAATCGAATAATTTCAATTGGATTTGGGCACTA
>JAOZSB010000040.1 GCA_029939895.1 Desulfobacterales bacterium | reverse complement strand
CACCCTTCTGGTCAATTATCCCATCTGACGCTAAGTAAAAATTCATATTTTCTTTGATTTGAAAAGTATGATTTGTGAAGGTAAAATCAAGGTCTGATTTTTTATAGCCAATGCTTTGCCTGTCTCCGTTTATCATGGTCAGATTACCATCTTCAACTATAAACAACGGCTGCTTTGCACCGGCAAAGGTTATGGATTGCTCTCTCTTACTGAAATAACATACGGCAACATCCATACCGTCATCAGACTTGGTCTGCTTTTTGTCCTGCTGGAGGGATATTTTTACAACATAACTTAATCTCTTTAAAATCTCGGCTGGATCAACGCACCTGTCATCGGAAACAATTTTTCTTAATCCCGATGAAGCGATCATTGACATAAAGGCCCCTGGCACACCATGACCCGTGCAGTCCACCAGGGCCAATAACAAACCAGCGTGAGAAAAATCTGCATAAATAATATCACCGCCAACAATATCCCTGGGCATCCATATAACAAAACTATCCGGGACATAGGATTTAAAAACATCAAGAGCAGGCAGCATGGATCTCTGGATCATTTCTGCATAGGTGATGCTTTCCATTATCTCTTCATTTGCTTCTTTTACCTTCTCCAGAGAAATGTTTAAATCCTTTGTCCTTTCATCAACTTTATGCTCAAGAGTGCTGGCGTATTCTTTAAGCTGTATATGCAATTCCTTTGATTAATTGCGTGAGAGCAACAGTTTCTGCGTCATCTGGTTAAAGGATTCTTCAAGAATTTTCAGCTCATTTCTTTTTTCAGTTTTTACATCAACTTTAAAATCCTCTATGTTATCAAAGTCGAGCTGCTGTGTTGCGGCTGTCAGTATTGAAAGTGGTTGACGCAATTTTACTTTTGCTGCCCATGAAAAAAGTACAAAAATTGCAATAACCTTAAGAATGGAGTTAATGATCAGAAATATGAATCCTACACGAAGTTTTTGAAAAATCATACGTTGGCTGGAATAAATTGTAGCTTCTCCCACATCATTCAGATAACCAAAATCATCAAATTTAAGGGCAAATTTATGCGAGAATAACTTTGACACTCCTGCATTGGGAATCTGGTTGCCAAGGGCATCAACTTTGACTTCCTCCCCGTTGTCGTTAATAACTTCTCCGATTACTTTTACTAGTTTGCCATTGGAGTTTTTCAGCTTGAACCCGACAATTGACGGCAATTGGTACAACCCTGCAATGGTAGATTCTGTCTGCTGGGCATTCATGTCATAGATAGACCTTGCCAGACCGGGTGCAAAGGTTTCCTGAACCACACTCAGTTCGTTAATAACGCTGTCTTTAATGTAAAAATAATCTGCTGCCAGGCGCATAAAACCAACAACTATAGTCAACAATACATAATTAACCAGAACAATGATTAAAAGTTGAGTCGTAATTGAATTTTTGAAAGTAACTACAGGTGTAGTGCTCATTCTAAATCCCATTTTGCTCGAAAAGTTGCAGCATCATCAAAATAGTGGCAGTAGACTTTTTTATAATATAAAGCTAATTTTATTAACTTTTTTCATATCAGAATGAAAACTTATTGTCCACCCTTACTTTAAAATGCTGATTTTTGTTCAACAAAATGGAACACCAGATCAGGACTTTCTCAGCCTGTCGAGCCTGAGCCTCTGGCGGTCGTCAAACAGACGCCTGGAACCGAGCCACACAGCCGAGACTGTGCCGAGTCCTGTGCCGCCTGCAATCAGGAACAGGATGAGTATCTGGTACTTGACAGCCTCAATTGGCGGGGTGCCGGAGAGAATCTGGCCCGTCATCATGCCAGGAAGTGATACAATGCCGGCAACCGACATTACATTGATTATTGGTATAAGCCCATTTTGTATACAATCTCTGCGGATGCGGCTTATTGCATCATCTGCCCTCTGGCCCAGCATGAGCCTTGCTTCAATAATCGCTCTGTGCTCCCATGCTGCTGTTGTTAGCCTGTCAAGACCAATCGCAATACCGCTCATGGTGTTTCCCAAAAGCATCCCCAGCAACGGGATTGCGTACCGAGGCTCATACCAGGGTTCTGCATTGATTATCACCGTGAGGGCCATGATTGCGATTGTAAAGGAGGACAGGAACATGGAAAATGTTCCGATTCCAAGCCCCCAGATACCAGTAAATCTGCGCTTTTGCCGCGCCACGACCTCCCTGCCTGCTACAAAAAGCATAAATAATGCCGTAAGTATCAACACCCCGGCATTAACATTGTCAAAAAGAAACCTCAGCACAAGCCCCACAAGAAGAAGCTGCACGGTTGTTCTTGCCCCTGCAATTATTATTTTCTTTGCAAGCCCCAGCTCCATTGCCAGTGAAATCAAGGCCAGAAGGACTATCAGCAAAGCTGCCATGGAAAGGTCTAATGATGTCAGGTGTATCATAGGAAATTTTTGCCTTATAATTTACTATTTTTTTTTAAAATCGCCAATGCCGTTAAAATCTTTTAAGGCCTGTACGGTCAAGAAAGTATTTTTGATCAGACAGTCTGTCAAGCTGTTCAGTATCGTGGCTTACTACTATTACTGCTGTGGATTGTTTTTTTGCATAGTCAGTTATCAGGTCCTCCACCCTTTGTGTATTTCCTGAATCAAGGTTTGCCGTGGGTTCATCAAGAAGCAATGCTCCCGGACTGTTCCCGTTTAGCAGTCGGGCAACCGCCAGCCTCTGTTTTTCACCGCTTGAAAGCCTGGTGATTGACCATAAAAGAACATCCATGTCAAACCCCAGTGCATTGAACAGCGACTGATCAGGGTCAGAAAAATGCTCGCCAACCACATCAAACCACCACGGGCTTTCTGCGGGAAGTAATCCCACCAGCCTGCGCCATTCATGGGCCGGGAAAGACTCTACTGATTTGCCATCAAAAAAAACCTCACCCTCATGGGGGTCAATGTCAGCCAGCGCCCTCAACAATAGCGATTTTCCAATCCCGGATTCCCCGGCAATTCCAGCAATAATCCCCTTTTCCACGGACAGGTTTATCGGCTCAATATTGCGAAGCACAAGATTTTTTATCACAAGGCCTTCCATATTTTCTACTCCATATCCTTAAGCCTTCATGCCCCTGGCTTTTATTGAAATCATCAGCACTGATATGGCAGCCGGAGTAATTCCATCCATCCGTGAGGCCTGCCCAAGCGATGTTGGGCGCACCTTGTCCATCTTCTCCTTTAACTCGTTGGAAAGGCCGTGGACACCATTAAAGTCAAAGTCTGCTGGAATCATAATATTTTCCAGGTTCTTGAATTTGTCTATTTCCTGCTGCTGCCTTTTGATGTAGCCCTCATATTTTATTTCGATTTCCACCTGCTGGGAAACCTTAAAGGGTATGCCCTCAGGATTTCCAGCCAGCTCCTCAACGGAGGAGTAATCCATCTCAGCCCTTTTCAAAAGCTGATCCATGGATGTTCCAGTATCAATAGCCTTTGACTTCCTGGATTCTAAATAGGAGTTAACTTCTGCGGTCGGCTTGATAATGCACGATTTGATTCTTCTTATTTCGTTAAAAATGCTATTTTTTTTATCAATAAGCTCTTTTACTGCAATGTCATCCACCAGACCAAGCTGGTTGCCCTTTTCCATGAGCCTGATGTCGGCATTGTCTTCCCGGAGCATGAGCCGATACTCTGCACGTGAAGTAAACATTCTGTATGGCTCGCTTGTGCCTCTTGTTACGAGATCATCGACCATGACTCCCATGTACGCTTCTGATCGGTCAAGTGTAAAGGGAGGCTGTTTCATGACCTTCAAGGCAGCGTTTATCCCGGCCCACAGTCCCTGTGCCGCAGCCTCTTCATAGCCGGAAGTACCGTTTATCTGTCCTGCCAGAAACAGGCCCTTGATTTTTTTGGTCTCAAGCGTAGGGAAAAGCTGCTGAGGGTTAACAAAGCTGTATTCAATAGCATAGGCAGGCCGCATGATTTCTGCCTCCTCAAGGCCCCTCACAGAGCGTACAAGGGCAAGCTGAACTTCCATTGGCATTGAATTACCAAGGCCGCTTGCATATATCTCATCGGTATCCATGCCCTCTGGTTCAAGTATCACATGGTGGCCCTCACGGTCACCAAACCGCACAATCTTGTCTTCAAATGACGGGCAGTATCTTGCAGCAACCCCCTTGATTCTGCCGCTGATAAGTGCGCTGTTTTCAAGATTTTCACGCACGATCCTGTGGGTTTCAGGATTAGTTCTCCCCATGTAGGAAGGGGAATGGGGGATGTCGAGTTTTTCCGTAAGCCGTGAAAACGGGACTGGTTCGCCATCCTGAAACTGGGCGGTGAATTGTGAAAAATCAATACTTCTTTTTTTCAACCTTGGGGGTGTGCCGGTTTTCATGCGCCCCATGACAAGCCCGGCCTTTTCAAGGCTTTCGGCAAGTCCGTATGCTGCAAACTCCCCTGCCCTGCCTGCCTTAAATGTGGAAAAACCAATATGTATAAGGCCCCGCAGGAACGTCCCGGCAGCAATTACTACTGCATCAGATTCAAACACATAGCCTGTATTATCGACAACCCCGGAGACTTTTCCATCTTCGGTTAGAACTTCTTCAACCAGGGCCTGCTTTACATCAAGGTTCGACTGGCGTTCCACAGCAGATTTCATGATTCCGTGGTACTTCAGCTTGTCATTCTGAGTTCTTGATGACCTGACTGCCGGGCCTTTTTTTGTATTAAGGAGCCGATACTCAATGGCAGTCGCATCGGCAACCCTTGCCATTTCGCCTCCCAGCGCATCAATCTCCTTTACAAGCTGCCCCTTTGCCATTCCCCCGATTGAGGGGCTGCACGGCATGGCAGCAATCTTATCAAGATCAATCGCAAGCAACAGCGTGTCACAGCCGATCCTTGCACAGGCAAGCGCAGCCTCGCATCCGGCGTGTCCTGCTCCCACTACTATGATGTCATATTTTTTTGGATATTTGGACATAAATTTTCCAGTTAAGCATTGTATTGCAATGCACAATTTTGTGATATAAAAAACATGGGCATACACTTCAATCCAGATTAAGCACGTCATGGCTGGTCAGTTTTATTTTATATTCATTGCAAACCCGCAATAAACCTATATTTTCTCCTCCAACTGCGGTGGCACTGCCTTCAGAGCACCTTTGCCACTATAATATCCTGAATAACATAGTTTTTTTTTAAATGCACGATAAATTACCTTTACATTCTGTAAAAAATATGTCATATAATATTAAACCCTTAAAAGCGGGAGTGAGAAAATGCAAGAAAATAAAGAAAAATGTTATTTTGAGCTGGTACCCCCGGCCCCAAACGACTCCAAGAAAACCTCCAGCTATAAAGACTTTCTCAAGTCATTCATTCAAAGGGAAGGTGTCATCTGGCAGGGATCATTTTCTACTGGTGCTGTCCTTGAAATCAGATATTCCAGCGCTACATGGGCTATAAAAAAACATCAGAGTTTAGTCAAGATACTTGATGTTTTTGACGACTATGCCATTCTTGAAGAAAAATTGACCCCAACAAGTAAACCTCATAAAGTAACCACTATCCCGTTGAGTCTTCTTGTCGTCAGTGAAAATTGCTCCTAGGGTAGAAATGAAAATCGCTTCACCATGCACGATAACAATTCAATTAATAAAAAGCTAGGCCGGTATAAGATAATCTCAAAGCTCGGAGAAGGGGGCATGGGTGTTGTCTACAAAGCCTTTGATCCTGTTCTCGACAGAAACGTTGCACTCAAAGTCGGGAAAATTGCAGGAAAAGATGAAGCGGCCGCGGCAAAAAATCGAAAAAAGAGCCTCAAGGAAGCGCGCCTTGCTGCACAGTTCATCCACCCGAATATAATCCTAACCTATGATGCAGGATTTGAAGGCGATCTGTTTTTCATCGCACTTGAATATATTGAAGGCGAAGACCTGAAAAAATATACCCATAAAAAGCGTTTGTTCCAACATAAAAAAGTGCTTGAAATAATATTTAACACCTGCCACGCACTCGAATATATCCACAAAAAAAACTTTGCCCACTTAGACATTAAGCCCTCCAACATCATGTTAACAGAAAAGGGCGAAGTAAAACTGATGGATTTTGGAATCGCAAGACTACTGCAAAAAACAGCCAAAAAAAAAGGGGTCTCCGGCACTCCAAATTACATGTCCCCGGAGCAGGCCGAATCAAAGGAGACAATAGATTCCCGGTCTGATATTTTTTCCCTGGGGGTTGTGCTATACGAGCTTCTATCCGGAGAAAGACCCTTTGATGGTGATAACTCCTTTCAAATCATGTACAGCATCATCAATAAAAACCCGGAGTCTCTCAAAAAACTTGTGCCAGACATCAACACAGATATTGCAAATGTTGTGGCAAGAGCCATGGCAAAAAAAGTTGAAAAACGCTTCCAGTCTGCCAGAGAATTTGCAGATGCATTGTTGCCGATCATCAAGGGCAGTGATTCTGGTGTTCTGGATAAGCAGGATAAAACAAAAATCAATTTTTTAAAAAAACTTATCTTTTTCAAACATTTTCAGTATTCCCAACTCATGGAAGTAATTAACCTGTCCACATGGAGCTTTCATGCAAAGGATTCATTTATCGTCGAGGAAAGCGACAACGACAATAATATTTATATGATCATCAATGGACAGGCTTCCATAGAGGTTGCTGGAAAAACAAAGACCTACATTCGGGGAGAATGCTTTGGCGAGTCATCATCACTGTATTCCATGCCCCGGCATGTCAAGGTGAAGGCCGATGTAGACAGCGTGATCATGGCCATTAACGCAAACATTCTCAACCAGTCAGATGCTGAACTACAGGTTAAATTTCTTAGGGAATTTTTCAGGCACAAGACCGTGGAACTTGTCGAGACAAATCTGCAACTCATAAAAGCGGGATTTGCAAAAAATTAGCGTCATCCCTGTGGTTTTCACAGGGCCAGCTTCAAGCTGTTATTGGAGCGGGGTGTTTTGCAACTGGTTCTATAATGAACCAAGCTGTATGGCATCAAATATTTCCTTTGCTTCCTTAAAATCCGGCTTGATCTTCAATGCTGCTGCAAATGAATCCTTTGCACTGCGGGGATCTTTCATTTCAAGGTACAGCCTTCCAACATTGTAGTGGATATACGGCTCGTCCGGGTGAACTTTTATTGCTTTTTTATAATTTTGCAGTGCTTTTTTGTAATCACCCTTTTTCCTGTAAAGTACTCCCAGGCTGTTGTAAACATTTATTGAATCTGCGCCGATTTCAAGAATTTCATTTAGAAGTTCCTCGGCATCCCCGGTCTGCTCCTTGCTCATGTAGATATCAGCGGCCTTTTGGAGACATTTTTCCGCCTCTCCTGCCTTGCCGAGTTTCCTGAGCGCGCGCCCCATTGCCTCATAGGCCTTTGCAAACAGGCGATCAAGCTGGGTTGCTTTACGGAAAGCCTGTATTGCTTCTGCATATTCACCCTGGGCGGTTTTTATATAGCCGATATTGTAGTAATGCTCTGCGGTTTCACCATCTGCAACAAGCTTGTTAAAGACATCAAGAGCTTCATCAAAATTATTAGATTCAATGAGGTTGAGCCCTTCTTCGAGGCTGGCTTCCGCCTCCACCATAGACTCTTCTGGAACGTATTCCGCAAGATTGGCAATTTTTGATTTGAGATTATCAACATCAAAGGGCCTTACAATCAGGCCAGTAACCCCGGCATGTCCTGCCTGGACGACCTTGACTTTGGTGAATGCAGAATCTGTAAGATAAAATGGAGTGTTATAAAGCTCATTATCATTTCTGACAACTTTTAAAAGCGCAAGGCCGGTCATGTCGGGCATGTTCCATTCAGCAATGATGCAATCGTACTCCTTTACACGCATCATAGACCAGGCGCTGTTTGCGCTGCCAGCCTGACTTATTTCTTCATGACCAAGGTACTCCAGGAGGTCGCCTAATTCCTTTAACGCATACTTGTTTGTATCTACGGATAGAACTGATAGTGGCTTCATATTTGTTGACCATCTGCCTTTATATTTTTAATCACATTGTAAAAAAGCTTAATTTTAATCGTGCCTTACATTTTATACTTTTTGAATTCCTATATCATAATAACTAAAGTAAATCAAGGTATGGTTTTGTCGGACCTGGATCATCAATATCAATATCAAGGTCAATATCCGAATCAGCATCAGAATCATTAACTTTATTGTCTGCATTTTTTATTAATTCAGCATAGTCAAATTTATCGAGCAGGGGTCTGTCTAAAGAGTCTTGGCCTTCACCATGGTCGAGTTTTGCTGCCTGACTGCCAGCATCCGGGTCGGGCCTTACAACCTCTTTCTTGCTGCTGATTTTTTTATTTTTGGTTTTCTCGTTTCCAGCATTACGTTTAAACTCACCAAGATACCCTTCAATGGTATTTTCAATCATCCCTGAGGCAGAATCTTTAATGAGCAATACTTTGTGTTCCACAGGTTTACCTGCGTTTTTGGACATGAAGGTCCAGATTGCTTCTGCAATCTTGTAGCACCTCACATCATCATTATCAACATTTGAAAAGCGTATGCCGTCAAAAAAAACTTCACGCCAGGTATTGTTCACCAGATAATCAGCAGTCTGTATTGTTTTTTCCCTGTGCCTGGGGTCAGAGTTTATCAGTATAATAATTTTTTCCAGCACAGGCATGTCAGTCAATGCCTCATTTAAGGAGATCTTTGATTTTTTTAAGGAAGACACATCATCAAAAAGCCTGTTGAGCCTTTTAAGCGACACGTTTGCCCCGTGGGTCTGGAACTCGACACTTGCCCCGTTAGATTTTGTTAAACCATTGGCAACGAGCCATCCAACGACACGCAGCAGCTCCGGCCCGGTGAACAATTGGTTAAAACTGCTGTAGTTGTGCGACCTGCTTGTATCATATGCAGTCCATGTCTGGAATCCATGCTGATTGACATCACAGGCCACGGTTATGGCTTTGCGCACATTGCTGGATTTAAAGTAAGTGGAACATCTGGGCAATTTCTGATATTTTTTCTGGTAAATCGCCGCTATTCGGTTCTTGAGAACATTTGCGTCTTCTTCGTTCATATCAAAGGAATGGTCATCGCCGCCCGTGTCCCTCAGTGCCAGCTCATAAAGGAAAGACAGCTTCTTAAAAACCCGCTCATCAAAGGCGACCTTCTTGCTTTCCGGGCTGGAAGCATAATTGATTATTGAATCCCTTTTACCTTCATCCCAGTCCCACTCGTTCATGTAACGGTCAATTAATTCTTTCTTGGGCCCTTCAAGAACAGCCTTTGGCAGAAGGTGGTTTCCGCAAACCCTGAAATAAATGCAATCACGCAAAAGCATTTCACCATCGTGATCGTTCATGTCCGTTAGAATTTCCATCGCCTTTTCAAACACAACAGCATATGGGTCTGTTTTTACAGGTTCAAAAACTCCATCTTCTCGTCTTTTTTTAATAAGATCGCAAAGCAGGAGAGCGTCCTCCCCGGAAAAGAGATAATAGATCACAAGACAGGATTTAATAAAAGATTTAGCAGGGTCCTTGCTCGATTTATAGAACTGCCACAGAATCGCCCCCAGGCACTCTTCTTCTTTTATGGAGCTGAGATTACCCAGGTCAATATAGTCTTCCGGGTAAAAATTGATATTATCGATATTCCTGGCAAGCTCCAGCCATTCATAATACTCCTTGTCCCCCAGGCCCGCCGGAGAGATTGCCCAAAAAGGGATCTTGCCGGCAATCATAACAAAGGTTCTGTAAAACTCTTCCTTTAAAAGTGATTTTTGCGCTGAGCCAGAACTCTCATCGTCGATTGAGGGAAATCTGTTATTTTTTACATCATCGGTGCCAAGAACAAAAAAAGTTACTTCCTGATCAAATTTTTCTTCGGCCCATTTTTCAATAGACCGCAATTTCTTATTAAGCCGCTCAATCCCAGCATCTCCAGCCCTTTGAGTATCCACAACCACCCAGAAATCAAAGTCTGAGTAATTCGACTGTGCCAGAGTACCGGAACTGCCCATGAGATAAAGCCCGTCTATTACAGGGTTGGTAGCAAGATAGGGTTTTAGATCCTTCTCGGTGACGTTGAACTTGCCCTGTGCGTGCTTGTAAAAACCAGACTCGTGGAACCTGTAAATCCCGAACCCATTTGCAGGGGAGGCAACATATCCTGCAAATCTTGGCGCATTAACATGGAGCAAAAAGGGTATCAACTGAAAAAGTTCGCTCTTTTTCCTGGGCAAATACCGCAAAAGTTCCCGCAGCCGACCAATATTGCCAGCCACAAAATCCCTTCGTGATGCAATGACCAGACTTGCCTTTTGCCGTGTAACTGCAATCTTAGAGTCAGTATTTTTTGTTGTATCGGGCATAATTATTTACTTTTTTGCAATTATTACAGCACTATTCATAGATTTGTAATTATTAACAGTTATAATTCTTTGGTAATGTTTTTTTTAAAATAATGAACCTCGAAAACATCATCACGGAAATCATAAAAAATTTTTTTATTGTTTTTTATACCACTTTGTGTATAATATGTAAATAAAAAGAATGTTTAGTATCTAAAAAAGCTTTTTTGGACAAGATAAAAGTATCGAACAAATTTTCATTATAACTTTTTTTAAAGCGATAAAGAAAATGAGCGAACCCGAACTTGACAAATTTGACATAAGCACCCTGGATGCCGTAACTAAGGATGCGCCTGCGGATAAAGGCGATGGTGATGCTGACAAAAAAGAAGAAGTAAAGGGAAAAGCAAAAAAGGAAACAAAAGGGGATTCAAAGAGTGCCCCAGGACCCAAATCAAAGAAAAAAAAGAAACGTAAAAAAAAGAAAAAAGAGGCTGCCGCTGAAAGCACCCCGGAGGTTGATGATCTCGGTGAAATAATTGAAGAGGCCCCGGAACCAGAAAAAAAATCTAATAAAAAACTGATAATTATTATTGCAGCAGCAGTCCTTTTACTTGTGATTGCCGGTGTTGCAGGCTTTTTAATCTTTTCCGGTCCCGATGAAACCCTGGTAGCCGAAGAAGCAGCGCCTGTGTTCAATAAAAAAGAATTATACTTAACAATTGGCCCGATTATCACCAAAGTAGGAAATGCTGGCAGAGTACGAGTAACCCTTGAGCTTGAATGTGAAAGCCTTGATGACAAAGAAAAAATAACTTTAATAAAGGATATTGTTGAGGCCAGGCTGTGGGATGCCTTACAGATAAAAAGAATGGAACTGCTCATTAAAGATAGAAGTTTTACTGAAATCAGGGAATATATATCCGATGAAATAAACAGTACCATCAAAACCGAAGGCTCAGCAAAAATCTTTTTTAAAGAATTTGTAATCTACTAGTTTTTTTTTACTCCTTATAAACTTAATAGTAACATCGAAGCCGATTGCTTAGTTTATACCGAAGGTCTGGTTATGAAATAAGCAAAAAGCCTCCCCAAATAAAATAAATGTAACATCAAAGCCAATGCTAAGTTTATATCCAGGCTCTGGTTGTGAGATAAGCAAAAAAACTCCTTTGCGAGTTGGAACTGAAAATAAGGTACCCATTATTCGGATGAACTCCCCAAAAAACCCAAAAGTAAAAGCCAAAATTCAAAAAGCTGAACCAGGAAAAGACAAGCGTCCAAAGGGCACAGCTACTGAAATAAAGAATTCAAAAACCAAAACAAAAAAACCTCAAAAAGCTATTACTCAAAAAGATCTAATTCAAAAGATTAAACTGATAGAGTCAAAAACCCGCTTTGTGCCTGGTGCTGACCGATCCGGGATAATTGGTGGTATAAGGTCGCTTAAAGCCGGGCTTAAACGGAAAGACGACATAACCAAACTATCTCCTCGCATTGAAAACCTATTGAAAAAAACAGAAAGCCTGGTACAAAAAAGAAAGCAAAAAAAAGCCAGCCTCCCGGTTCCAACCTATAACCGGGACTTGCCGATATTTGAAAAAAAAGAAGAAATAATAAAAGCAATACAGGAAAATCCCGTTGTAGTAATTTCAGGTTCAACCGGTTCTGGCAAGACCACGCAGATTCCCCAGTTCTGCCTGGAAGCAGGGCTTGGTGTTGACGGAACAATCGGCTGCACCCAGCCCCGGAGAATTGCAGCACTCACTGTGGCAGCAAGAATCAAGGAAGAGCTTGGCGATTCCGAGGGAATTTTCACTGGCTACAAAATTCGATTTGATGACAAGTCAACCAGGGATTCCTGCATAAAGGTCATGACAGACGGCATACTCCTTGCCGAGGCACAGTCAGACCCATACCTCAACGAGTACGAAGTCATAATCGTTGACGAGGCCCACGAACGAAGCCTTAATATTGATTTTGTTCTTGGCATTTTAAAAAAACTCCTGGAAAAAAGGAAAAGCCATCCACTCAAGCTGATAATTACTTCTGCAACCATAGACACGGAAAAATTCTCAAAAGCCTTTGGCAACGCGCCTGTAATCGAAGTTTCAGGCAGGATGTTTCCCGTGGATGTTGAGTACCTTGATGACCATGCAATAAATCAGGATGAAGAAAAAACCTATGTAGAGCTTGCCGCAGCAATGGTTGACAAGCTGCAGAGCAGACGCACCGGGGGCGACATTCTGGTGTTCATGCCAACAGAAGCCGACATACGAGAAACCTGCGAACTCATCAACGGCAGGGGGTGGCCCGGCATGGAAGTCATGCCCCTCTTTGCACGGCTTCCTGCTAAGGATCAATCGAGAATTTTTTCCCGATCAAGCGGCAGAAAAGTAATTGTTGCAACAAATGTAGCAGAGACATCCATAACTGTGCCGGGCATTCGCTATGTAATCGACAGCGGCCTTGCAAGGATTTCCAACTACACACCCAGAACACGCACTACATCCCTGCCGGTTGTTCCCATCTCACGCAGCAGCGCAGACCAGCGAATGGGGCGATGCGGGCGTGTTGAAAAAGGTGTTTGCATCCGCCTGTATTCAGAAGAAGACTTTAATGACAGGGAGCTTTACACCCCACCAGAGATATTACGAGCAAACCTTGCAGAAGTAATTTTGCGCATGATTTCGCTCAGCCTTGGGGATGTATACAGGTTCCCCTTCATAGACCCGCCAAGAAAGCCGAGCATAAAGGACGGCATGGATCTGCTGACGGAACTGGGAGCGATCAAGGCTGGCAGTAAAACCCCACAACTTACACCAACCGGCAGGCTTATGTCGAAAATCCCCATTGATCCCCGGCTTTCGAGAATGCTTATCGAGGCGGAGGAACTCGGCTGCATTAGGGAGATGTCCATAATAGTTTCTGCTTTAAGTATTCGGGACCCAAGGGAGCGACCCTCGGAAAAGGCTGGCGAGGCTGATAAGGCGCATGCAAAGTTCAGCCACCCAGAATCAGATTTCCTGTCCTTTGTATCGCTTTGGGATGCATATAATCTTGAAGAAAAAAAGGTGAAAAGTAAATCAGGACTTAAAAAATTTGCCCGTGCCAATTTTATCTCATACCTGAGGATGCGGGAATGGCGGGATATTCATTCCCAGATTATGCGGATTTTAAAGGAAACGGTAATTGCTTCTGAAAACAAAACAAAGCAAAAACCAAAGAAAAAAGAAAAGCAAATTCCGCCCAGGGACAGCCGGGAACTGTATGAAGATATTCACAAGGCCATATTGACTGGCTTTCTATCCAATATTGCCTTTGGCAAAGAGGGCAATTTCTACAATGCTGCAAAAAATCGTGCAGCAATGCTCTTCCCCGGTTCTGGCCTGTTCAGCAGGGGCGGTGAATGGATCGTGGCAGCAGAGATGGTTGAAACCTCCCGCCTTTTTGCAAGAACCGCTGCCAACATTGATGTAAAGTGGCTTGAACCGATTGGCGGCCCGCTGGTCAAGTATTCATGGCACTCTCCACACTGGGAGAAAAAAAGAGGCGAAGTCACTGCAATGGAGCGTGCAACCCTTTACGGCCTTCTCATTGAAGCAGGCAGACCAGTCTCCTACGGAAAAATTGAACCACAGGAATCCAGAGAAATTTTCATCAGAAGCGCACTCGTGGAAAGCGACATCCAGGGCAGGTTCGGGTTCATAGAGCATAACCGGGAACTTGTAGAAGAAGTGCGAGACATAGAAAACAAAATACGGCGCAGGGATGTTCTGATAAGTGAGGATAATCTTTTTGATTTCTACGACAGCCGACTGGGGGAAGTATTTGACATAAGAACCCTCAAACGCCTTATCCGCACAAAGGGAGACAGTTTTTTAAAAATGGACAAGGAAATGCTGTACGCCTACATGCCTGACAAAGAAGAAGTTTCGCAGTTTCCAACCAGCGTGGAGCTTGGAAACAAGGCCTTTGACTGCGAATACCGCTTTGCTCCGGGAACCGCAAAGGACGGCGTGACAGTTACCATACCTTCAAATGAAACCTCAATGGTTCGGGGTGAACGCCTCGACTGGGTGGTGCCGGGGCTGTTGAAGGATAAAATTTTTGCAATGATGAAGGGTCTGCCAAAAAAATACAGAAAAAACCTTGTTCCGATTGCAGATACCGTAGAAATAATAATGCAGGAAATGCCCCAGGGAAACGATTCCCTTATCAATACCCTTGGCAAATTTATTGAAAAAAAATTCAGCCTGAAAATCCCTGCACATGCATGGCCCGTGGATGAAATTCCCGATCACCTGAAAATGCGTGTTGAAATCACAGGGGTGCGGGGAGAAAAAATTGCAGAGGGCCGTGACCGGGAAGTACTTGCAACAATATCTGACGTTGATGCTGAGGACCCGGACCTGACAGAAGCAAAAAAAGGCTGGGAAAAAATCGGCCTGAC
This sequence comes from Desulfobacterales bacterium, assembly GCA_029939895.1. Taxonomy (GTDB): domain Bacteria; phylum Desulfobacterota; class Desulfobacteria; order Desulfobacterales; family JAOZSB01; genus JAOZSB01. The sequence continues at coordinate 5,314 of JAOZSB010000040.1, read as the reverse complement.
CACATGGGATTTCCCTGACCTGCCTGAATCGACACTGGTCTTTACCAGCAAAAAACGAAAAACAAAGCTCTACCCCGCCCTTTGCGTGGAAAGTGATGCAGTAAATGATGCAGAAAATTCCAGCCAGAAAAATGGCAGCTTAAAAAAATCCGTGCGGCTCACACTTTTCAGTGATCCAGTTGTTGCGGAAAACGCCCATAAAAAAGGGATTGCAGCACTTGTTGCAATAATTATTGGAAGAGACCTCAAGGCCATAAAAAATCAAATTGCGATCAAGGGAAATGATAAAGAAGCAGCAAAGTACTTTGGCGGGACAGGTCGCCTGGAGGACATGATCGTGGCAAGCCTTGTGGGAGACAGCTTTGAAATAAACATCAGGAACCGGGATGAGTTTTTCAAAGCAATTGCCGAGATTGTTCCTGAAATGAGGAAGAAAGCAGCAGACAGGCGTGAGTCTGCACTAAGCATTGTCAGGGCCTGCGCCAAAGCACGTTCGGGCATCTACTCCCTGGAGGTATCCAACAGCGGCAACCCGGTTTTATCGGATTTTTTCACGGAACTCAGGCAGGGGCTGACGAGCCTTGTGCCGGAAAATTTTCTGGAGCTGTACGACCGTGAAAGGCTTTTCCATCTGGAAAGATACATTAAAGCCATAGAAATAAGGGCTTCACGGGGTGTTGAAAATTTTGAACGTGACCAGGCAAAGGCAGTAAAAATTGCAGCATTCACCCAACTGCTCAACGAGATGCTCGAAACAATAACCCCCTCAACCAGCACAGTAAAAGCATCGGCAATTGAGGAGTTCTTCTGGATGCTTGAGGAATTCAAGGTGTCACAGTTTGCACAGGAACTTAAAACACCATTCCCAATTTCTGAAAAACGACTCAATAAAAAGTACGATAAAATACTTATCATTGAATGATGCAAAAACAATTATTGCAGGCAAAAAAAATATGAACACAGCAGATCAAAAAACATTAGAGACATGGGGAAAGAGCATTGACGGTAATATTCCCGTAACCATTGTATTGAACGGCGATTCACAGGGCAAAGAGATCAAGAAGTTCTGCGACCAGCTTTCATCCCTGGCTCCACAGGTGCAGGTTTCTACTTCCAGAAACGATGAATCTGAATTTTCATATATAAAGGCCAGCGAGAACCTGCGATTTGCTTCAATACCACAGGACAAGGAGCTTGAGCCTTTTCTGGAGGCATTGCAAATCTCTGTAAAATCACGCTCGGATTTGCCGGAAGTACTTCCGGAAAATCAATTTCCCGCCATGAAATCCCCGGCAGTATTTGAACTGTTTGTTACACCCCAATGCGTCTTCTGTCCAACTGCGGTTAAAGGCATGGTTGCAGCAGTATCCAACTCCCACGGCTCCATTGAATCAACCGATGGTAATGAATCAAATTTTGTAACCCTCTACATCATCGACGGCATGTTTTACAATGAAAAGGCTGCTGCGCAGGGTATTAAATCCGTCCCCACACTTATACTTGACGACGGGTTCCGCTGGACCGGTTCCATAAAAGCTGCCGAAGCAATGGAGATGGCTGCAAACCGTGATCCTGCGGCAATGGGTGCTGATACAATGGAGGGCATTCTAATGGAGGGCAAAGCCGGGTTTATAAGTGATCTTATGGCTGGGGAGAAAAAGATTTTTCCTGCAATTATTGAAATTCTCGCAAAGGGCAAGTGGTCCGAAAGGCTGGGGGCAATGGTTGCAATGGAAGACCTCATCGACAAACACCCGACAATTGCCGCACAAGCAGCAGAACCGCTATGGGCGCACTTTGAGAAAATGGACGACTCAGCCAAGGGTGACGCTCTGTACATCCTGGGCCTTTGCGCTCCCCCGCATTTCAGGAGTGCTTTTGCAGATGTTGCAAAGGGCGACTTTTCCGATGAAGTAAAGGAAGCAGCAGCAGAGGCTGTTGAGGCACTTGATGATGCAACAAAATAGATAATTTACTCAAGAGCTGAGCCGCCCGTCCTTCACATGGATGGTTCGGCCTGAGTGTCTGCACATTTCCGGGTTGTGGGTTACCATGATGATGGTCTGCCCTTCTTTGTTCAATTGTTTTAGAAGCGAGATTACTTCCCCGGCGGTTTTGCTGTCCAGGTTGCCTGTTGGTTCGTCAGCAAGAAGGATTGGCGGATTGTTGACTATTGCCCTTGCTATTGCTACCCGCTCCTGTTCCCCGCCGGAAAGCTGGTCTGGAAGCCGATTGGCTTTGTTTTCAAGCCCAACTTTATTGAGGACGTTCAATGCCATTTCTTCCTGGGTTTTTGCTTTTAATCCTGTGATTGCCATTGGGAGCTTAATGTTTTCTTTGACCGTCAGGTATGGGATAAGCTGAAACGACTGAAAAATAATGCCGATATATTCGCTGCGAAAGTCTGCCCGCTGTTCGCTTGACAGTTCATAAATATCAAGGGTATCCACCACAACCCTGCCCCGTGTGGGCTGGTTCAGCCCGCCCAGAATTGAAAGAAGTGTGCTTTTCCCTGACCCGGACTGCCCCATGATGCCGACAAACTCGCCATCATCAATGGAGATATCCATTTTCGCAATTGCGCTGACCAGTGTGTCGCCGTCAAGGTAGTCTTTTCCGACATCTTTAATTTCAATTAAATTTTGTGGAATAATCATTATAAAGCCCTCAGTGCTGCGCTGGGATCAAGCCGGCTCGCCTTGTGTGCTGGATAGAGGCTTGCCAGCAGACTTAGCGATACAGCAAGTATAATTGAAATTCCACCAAGCGGAAAATCTGGGCCGGAAAATGTACCGCCCTTTATTACATATGGAATTACTCCCCATGCAATGAAACTCCCGATAATGTATCCAAGAACCCCGCCGATTAAACCTACAACAATGGCCTCAAGAAGCATAATTTGCATCACATGCCCCTGACGAAATCCAATGGCACGAAAAATTCCGATTTCCCTTGTTCGTTCATTTACAGAACCCATCATGGTAACAAATACCAGAAGCGAGCCAATAAAAATTACCAGCCCTGCAATGCCGTAGCTGAAGGATTTGACAAGTTCTATGGACTGCATTTTTGCCATGACCGCCTGTTTTAGTGCAGTCACTCTGGCGTTTGGGAACTTTTCTGCGATTTGCAATGTCATCTCTGAAATTGGGCAGCCCCTGCAAAATGCAGCAATTTCGACCAGAGAAATTTTTCCTTCCTTGCCGAGGATTCGTTGAATTTCGTGAAGGTCACCAATTACTATACCGTCTTCCTGACCGCCGGTTGATTGCAGTATTGCAGCCACTGTCAACTGACTGTCGCCAAGCTCTACAATATCCCCGATTGCAAGTGCAAGTGTTTTTGCGGCTTCCGAGCCGAGAATCAATTCTTTCTTGCTGTTTGCAAGTGTTCCAGCATACTGCCACCATGTTTTTAGCGTAAGCTCTGCTTCAATATCTGCTCCCATTAAAAGTGCTTCTTTTCCCTTTATTTTTTTAATACCCAGCACCTTGGGAGCAATAATGCCAATATTCATGCTGTTTTTTATTTTGCGAATCTTTGGCAGGTCAGCTTCATCGAGTTCTTTCATTGTATAACTCACACCGCCGACGGTAATTCCGCCGTAGCTTAAGGACAGGTTGTCGTTCCTTGGAACCATAACAATATTAGCCCCAAAACGGTTAAGCCGTTCTTCTATGTCACTGGCCATACTGTCGGTAATTGACATGAGTGCAACGATTGTAGCAATCCCGATGAGGAGTCCCACGACCAGAAAAATCATCTTGCCCTTGCGCCGCCGCAGGTTATTAAAGGAGATATGATACAGCTTCAAAGCTCTGCCTCCTCTTTAAGGGTTGCAACACGCTGGCGATGGTTTATCTGGTTAAGCATAACCGCTGCAAAGCCCTTTATACGAATATAAGTAGCAATGGCCGGGGTGTCTGTTTTAGTCCTGTCAAATGTCACCACAAGCCGTGTGCCGCCCGTATCGACCACTGCCTGCCTTACTCCATAAAGACCTGCAAACTGACTTACAAATTCGTGGGGCCAGATACCATCGCCTTCCTGCTTGTAAATTGCATCATCAAGGTTCAGTGTTGAAATGTAGGACACTGTTTTTGGCACAACCACAAATCCTCCACCCACAACAATTATAAGGGAAACAATCATTACCCACGTGCCAAAGCCAAGCCCGCGCCTTCTGACACCCAGCACCTTTTCTCGCTTTTCTCTGTATTTTTCAATATCGTATGACATTACAATTCCTGATTTTTTGCAGTAATTAATAGAAGTAAATCTACCACCCAGTGATAAAGAGTTTTCCGCAATGGCTGTAAATGTTAATGCTTAGAGATCCTTGTGTTTGCAGTACCAGCTGTTTTTATTGATGTCGGTCATCCAGATAACCAGATATTCATCTTTAATAACCCGCTCCAACGGGGCTGGGTTACATCCGCCTTTGACATCATTGATTTTGTTTGATGGAAATTTCATGCCACAGTTTTCGCAAACCATGTTATCGCCTTTCTGAACATACCCCTTGCCCGCACGATAGCAGACATCACATGCATCAATTGCAGCCCGTATCACACCGTCTTTGCTTTTGATGGTGAAAAAAGAAACAATGGTACCATCGGCTGATTTTGTTTTAAAGTAGTGTGCCTTGCCGTCGTTTATTTCCTCAAGGGGAATTCGCAGTTTTCCATTTTCAGGCTCAATTTTTTTAAACTTACCGCCAAAAAATGAGAATGCCGATGGTGCTGCAAAAAATATAAGTATTGCAATTGCCACGGTTAATAAAATTAGTTTTCTCAAGCTGCCTCCTAAAATAAATATTACAAAATAAATTTCAAACTGTATTAGTGATGCTTATCCATTATAAATTTACTTTCCAAAAAGCCTTTTCCATGAGCTTGAAGATGCACCACATCCCCGGCCTGTGCTGGAACCGCCGCCACAGCAACCCGATGACTGCTGCCTTGCTGGAGTATTTGAAATGGAATCTTTTTCATCAATTGTGATTTCAGATATTACTTTTGCCGGATAGCCAAGCTTGGTTATAATTGCGGCAATTTTCTCACCTTTTAAAGAAGGAACATGATCGACTATTACTGCTCCCATCCTCAAGTTTCCGGTCATCCCTTTTACTTCCGGCACTTTTTTAAACTCTGCATCAATATGCGACAGGCATGCACCGCATGAAAGGTTGGATACTTTCATTGTGGTCCTACTCAGGGTTTCGGCAGTTTCTGTATTAGTTTCTGCTTCAGCACTGGTCTGCCTGTCAATGGCAAAACCCCCTCCTGCAAAAAACAGAACCATAATAAAAATT
>JAOZSB010000293.1 GCA_029939895.1 Desulfobacterales bacterium | reverse complement strand
ACTAGTGCCCAAATCCAATTGAAATTATTCGATTTTTAACGGGACACTACTGGCTCAGGCCCATGTTTTTATATCCTTGTTGCTAAAAATCTGTATTTATGGTAGTATTCTTAGATATTGATCATGTAGGTTTGCTTATTTTATAATCAGGCTGGTATAAACTAAGCAATCGGCTTCAATGTTATTATTAAGTATTTTAGGAGCATAAAATGAAACGCACGTCCATTTTATTTTCCGCAGCAATGATCGTATTCTTTTTTACAATATCTCATGCTGAAAAACAGAGAGGAAATGCAGTTTCCAGACAGGCATTCCCCGGTGAACTCAAGGGCTATGATGTACTGGATTATCATGTGCCGCTGAAAACCAGATCTATCGGTCGTCTCCAGTCGATGCGCGGAAGTGCTATTGTGCTTCATAAAAATAAAAAGCAGGCATATTTTGCCCAGAAACGAGATAAACTCTACAGGGGCGATGTAATTTTTTCTCTGGATAATTCAAGGTGCAGAATCAAGTTCACCACAAGGGATGTTATCACCCTGGGCGACAACTCTCGCATAAGCATGGATGACTATGTGGACAGGCCCAAAAAAGGCAGGAAAAAAACAAAGTTTGGCCTCGCCAGGGGTAAGGCTATGTTTTACGTTGTCAGAATGTTCCGATATAAGGATTCATCAACATCAGTCAGCACCAGAACAGCCATCATGGGGGTTCGTGGAACCAAGTTTGGTGTTGAGGTAAGAGAGTCTGTCGGAAAATCTGCCAGCCTGCTTGATAATGCTTCAAAACCTTTTTACCTTGCAGACAATTCTAATTTTCTTGCATTAAAATACCTTGCAGCAACAAACCTTGCTGCTACTGGCGACCAGGATACAGTTGTACATGGTTTTGATGGACAGGTGGATGTTTTTTCACCGACTAGTGGCGACACACAGACGGTTGGGGAAGGACAGAGTCTTGAAATTACTCCAGCCGGAGCCGGGCAGGTTGTGCCGACTCCGGCAGGTGTTTCAGCTCAATTTCAGGATAGTACCGAGGCTCCTCCCCCAGCCGATGATGATGGTGGCGAAGATGATTCTGGTACGTCTGATAGTGGCGGTGCTGATGGAGGTGGAAGCGACGATGGAAGCGACGATGGAAGCGACGATGGAAGTGCTGAGAGCAATGCAGGAACAGATGGCGGAGGCAGTGATGACGCTTCAGATGATGGCGAAGTGATAACCGATGCCCCAATAGTGGTTTTACCGCCTGAAATTGTTACCCCGGATGAAGTTCCTGAAACTACAGTTGAAACTCCTGATAAGGGTTATTTTACTGCTATGATTACCAGGAATGGTGCAACAAATGAGGGTGTATATGTGACCGAAGCTCTGACTGATTTTTCAGGTGGAATTACTGGTAAATCTGTATACAGTAATGACACAGTCGCAACTAACGAAGGGCTTAATTATCTAAAAGAAACTAAAATTACTGATGGATCGAATACCATAAGTAGAAATTATAATTCATCTCAAACGACTATTGAAATTCTGAGTGAAGTAGAAGTAAATTCTTATATGAGATGGGGTACCTGGAAAATTGCGAATGGTTTTGCCTACACGGATTCCAGTAATGGCACTATCGACAATCATGCATATTATTTAAAAGGAACACCAACGCCAGAGAATTACAATCTTGGAAGCACTAATTATACATATGCAGGGAATGCAGGTGGGACATGGTGGACAGATGACGGCGGCATAGCACTTAGTGGAACTTTTTCCTGCCAGGTCAATAATACTGCAATTACAGATTTTGATTTGGATGTTGTATCAGATAATAATAGTTATGGCATTTCAATAGATAATGCAACGGCTGGTATGTCTGGTAACAGTTTTTCAATTACTGCTGGGACCTGGGTTTTTCATACTACCGCTACTACTAAAACCGCAACCCACAAGAGTGCCAGTGGTTCTCTCTATGGGCCAAATGCAGAAAGTGTCGGTGGCGTTTGGGGCATGAGAGAAGATGATACTTCTACCGGTCTTGCCGCAAGTGGATATTTTGAAGGCTCAAAGGGTGCGACTCCACAAACATCACCGTCTATGCCAACTAAGCATAGTTCGAAATAGTTATAATTAAAGAGATCATATGTCCTGGCCCATGCTTTTACATCTTTGTTGCTAAAATACATTTCGATTTAATAGGTGTCTAAAATGAAACGTACGTCCATTTTATTTTCCGCAATATTGATCGTATTTTTTTTTACAATAGCCCATGCTGAAAAGCAAAGGGGTAATGCAGTTTCCAGGCAGGCATTCCCCAGTGACCTCAAGGGCTATGATGTAGTAGACTATCATGTGCCGCTGAAAACCAGATATATCGGTCGTCTTCAGTCAATGCGGGGGACAGCGATAGTCATGCATGGAGATAAAAAGCAGGCATACTTTGCCCAGAAACGAGATAAGCTTTATAAGGGCGATGTAATTTTTTCTCTGGATAATTCAAGATGCAGAATCAAGTTCACCACAAGGGATGTTATCACCCTTGGCGACAACTCCCGCATAAGCATGGATGACTATGTGGACAGGCCCAAAAAGGGCAAGAAAAAAACAAAGTTTGGCCTCGCCAGGGGCAAGGCCATGTTTTACGTTGTAAGAATGTTCCGATATAAGGATTCATCAACATCGGTCAGCACAAGAACTGCTATCATGGGTGTTCGTGGAACCAAGTTTGGTGTTGAGGTAAGAGAATCTGTTGGTAAATCTGCCAGTCTGCTTGATAATGCTTCAAAACCCTTTTACCTTGCTGATAATTCCAATTTTCTTGCATTAAAATATCTTGCCGCAACTAATCTTGCTGCTACTGGCGATCAGGATACGGTTGTATATGGTTTTGATGGACAGGTAGATGTTTTTTCTCCGGCTGGTGGTGATTCACAGACCGTTGGAGAAGGGCAGAATCTTGAAATTACTCCAGCCGGAGCAGGGCAGGTTGTGCCGACTCCGGCAAGTGTTTCAGCACAATTTCAGGATAGTACAGAAGCTCCGCCACCACCTGCTGATGATTCAGGTGATGAGGACTCATCTACTGCACCAGCAAATGAAGGCGGCGATGATTCCAAAGAAGAGGCCAAAGAAGAGACAAATGAAGAAACCAAAGAAGAGGCCAATGAAGAGACCAATGAGGAGACCAATGATGAACCAAGGGAAGAGGCCAAGCAAGAACCATCTGAAGAGCCAAATGTAGAATCAGAGGTTCAACCTGAACCGCCAGCACCACCGCCTGAAAAACCAGAAGTTCCTATTGATCTTGAGGTTACACCCGAGGTTACTCGTTATGGCTATTTCGCTGCCATGAATACTTATAATAACCAAAGTGTTGCAGATGTATATGTAACAGAAAACCGGTCTTTATATCCTGGTAGTGTTTCTGGAAAGTCAGTAACATCAGGTTCCAGTGATACTATTACCTTTAATGAGGGTTTTGATTATCTGAAAGAAACAAATATAACCGATGGAAGTACACTCTATAAAGAAACTTATGGTTCTTCAGAAACACCAGTCCAAAACCTGACTAAAATTGATTCCAACGCATATATGGAGTGGGGCAAATGGAATATTACAGATAGTTTTACTTATGGAAATAACAAATCTGGAAGTATAGATAATTACGCATATTATGTACTTGGAGAACCAACGCCAGATACTTACGATCTTGGGAACTCAACCTATACATATTCAGGGACAGCCCAGGGAACCTGGTGGTCGGCTACTGGCGGTACTACCCTTACGGGAACTTTTAGCTTTGAATTCAACCGCACTTCTGTCAGTGACTTTGACTTATCTGTTACAGGGAATGACGGCACTAATGACCTGGGTGTTCAAATTGACAGCGCGACAGGCTCATTAAACGGAACCCAGTTCGGTATTGATTCGAATACTGGAACCTGGAAATTCCATAGTTCGGGTGCTGTTATTCAATCTGCCACTGGCGCAGATGCCAATGGTTCTCTATATGGGCCAAATGCAGAAAATGCCGGAGGTGTCTGGGGTATGAAATCGGGTGATTATGGCGCAAACGGTTATTTTGAAGGCACAAAGGGTGCAACACCGGCAACTGCACCACGTATGCCGATTCATAATGTAGGTGATGGTGGTGGTGGTGGTGAAAACGATGCTGGCCCACCATGTTGTGCAGATAATAATACTTAGGTTATCTGATTTCTAATGTATCTCAGGTACTATTGAGGCAAAGTTTTTTATATTCCGATTTCTGATTCCACAGCCGATGCAATTTCCTTGCATAGGCTGTTGGTAATTTCTTCTGTGGGGCCTTCCACCATAACACGGAGTTGGGACTGTGTACCGGAATAACGGACAAGAATCCTGCCATTATCTTTGAGTTGTTCCTCTGCCCTTTGCATGGCAGCAGTTACTGTTGTGAGTGTTTCAATTTCAGGCTTTGATTTAACATCCACGTTAATAAGACATTGTGGAAACAGCGTCATTATATTTTTTAATTCTGAAAGTTTTTTATTAGATGTTTTCATGGCATCCACAAGCCTGATTGCCGATAAAATGCCGTCGCCAGATGTGTGGAGGTCAAGGAATATCATGTGGCCGGAATCTTCACCGCCGATTACTGCATCAAGTTCGATCATTTTTTCGAGAACAAACCTGTCTCCAACTTTTGTCATATCGTGATCAATACCCATTTCATCAAGGGCCCTTGAAAGGCCCAGGTTACTCATCACTGTGCTGACAACGATGTTATTGGTCAGCTTGCTGCTTTCTTTGTAAAGATTTGCAAATATTGCGAGTATGCAACTGCCATTAAGGACTTCTCCGTTTTCATCTACTGCTGTCAGCCGATCTGCATCACCATCAAATGCAAGTCCAATGTCTGCATTTACTTCTTTTACTTTTTCAATAAGACTTTCAGGGTGCTGGGACCCGCAGTTCAGGTTTATGTTTACTCCATCCGGGCGGCAGTTGATGGTATGGAGTTCTGCCCCGAGTTTAGTAAAAATCTGTGGTCCTATTTCAAAGGCAGCACCATTGGAACAATCCATGACCACTTTAAGTCCATTGAGGCTGAAATTTTTTGGAAGAGCTCCCCCAATAAGGAAGTCAGCATATTTTTCTCCGGGATTCCTATGACCAGAGCCGGTCTGCCCCAGATTACTGCCATGATTTCTATGATAATTTATTCTGCCTGGTTCTGCTGCCGTGCGTTTTGAAAGTTCTTCTCCATCGGCGACCATACGTTCTATTTCTTCTTCTATGGAATCGTTGATCTTATATCCATCAGCACCAAAGATTTTTATTCCATTGTCATGGTATGGGTTGTGGGATGCGGTTATCATTATGCCGGCACATACATCTGCGGAAGAAGCCAGGTATGCAACTCCTGGAGTGGGGATAATGCCGACCTGTGTGGCTTGTGCGCCTGCCGAGCAGATTCCTGCAGTAAGTGCTGCTTCTATCATATCACCGGAAAACCTTGTGTCCTTGCCGACAATTATTTCTTTTATGGGGCTGATGTCCTGCATGATTGCTGCGGTTGCCTTGCCAACCCTGAATGCTATCTCCGCTGTCATTGGGTGCTGATTAACCCTTCCTCTTATGCCGTCTGTTCCGAATAATTTTTTCATTTTTAAAGATAGCTTTCTATTATATTTGGGTTGATGTTAATTGTATTATAAAGAAAAAAGATAAATATTCAGTAGTGTCCCGTTAAAAATCGAATAATTTCAATTGGATTTGGGCACTAG
>JAOZSB010000292.1:2059-5775 GCA_029939895.1 Desulfobacterales bacterium | reverse complement strand
ATCAAGAATTTGCTCAACTGTTTTTAACAGCTCCTTTCCAGAGGTATTGATAATTGCATGGAAGTCTCCAAGCTTCTGATCTACATCAAAGGTAGAAGCCATTTCAGAAGCCGATATAATACCATTAAGCGGTGTTCGAAGCTCATGGCTCATATTCATTATAAACTGGCTTTTGGCAAGACTGCCAGCTTCTGCTGCATCTTTAGCCAGCTTAAGTGCTGAAGTTCTTTCTTTGACCAGGCACTCAAGATGATCCTGATAGTGTTTGAGCTCAAGGTGTGTTTTTACCCTGGCTAAAACCTCACTCTCCTGGAACGGTTTGGAAATATAGTCAACACCCCCCATAGAGAATGCCTTGACCTTATCAATAGTTTCATCGAGGGCACTGATAAAAATAATCGGGATTTGGGCGGTCTGTTCATCTGCTTTTAGTTGTCGGCAAACTTCAAAACCATCCATGCCTGGCATCATGATATCTAACAATATTAAGTTGGGTGCTTCTTTCTGGATAGTCGCAAGAGCTCTTTCTCCATTGGGTGCAAGCCTTACTTTATATTTATGTTCACCTAAAAGCTTGGTAAGAAGCCGCAGGTTATCAGGATTGTCGTCAACAACAAGGATACTCACATTGTTTTCAAGTTCGGCCATGACCAACTCCTTTTATTCAATACTTTATATTTGCCTTTTTTTTAGCATTTTTTTACTCCGCATTTTGAACAAGGATTAAAATTTTATCATAGGCATAATTTTCTGACAGATATGAGAGAGCCACCGTTAATTCAGCATTTTCGATTCGAATCGCATCAATTACTTCTTCAATCATTGATGCGTCACTTAACTCAGTGGCTTCCTTAAGTCTGGCTATGGTTTGACTAGGAAGCTCATTGATTGCGGTGCTCATGTCATGCTCAGACATCTTGGTGCCTGGTTCATGGGTTTTCAAGCCTTCGTCTTTGTTTTTGTATATATAACGCACGCCAAGATGCTTTTGTATCATCTCAAAAATTATAGATTCCCTGAAAGGCTTACGTACAAAATTGTCGCAGCCATGGGTTATCATCTTGTGACGATCTTCTTCAAATGCGCTTGCGGTCAGGGCTATGATTATAGTATCCTTGCCGCCTGGTGAATTTTTAATTTTCCTGGTTGCCTGGTAGCCATCCATGACTGGCATGCGCATATCCATCCAGATGAGGTGGGGGTTCCATTTCTTCCAAATATCCATGCCTTCCATGCCGTTGGCGGCTTCCTGCACTTCGAAGCCTACATTACGCAGCAGTGTGACCAGCAGGCGACGGTTGTATTCATTATCTTCTACTACCAGAAGACGGAATTTCTGCTGTCCTTTTTCTATACCAGTTACTCTGTCTTTGTGCATAGATGGTCTTGCATCAGAACCATCTGCAAGCTCTACCGGTATACTAAAAGCAAAGCTTGTCCCTTTGCCGACCTGACTGCTTACGACTAATAAGCCGTCCATCAACTTCACAAATTTTCGGCTGATGGGAAGGCCCAGACCTGTTCCAGCATGGGACGAACGCTGGTCAACAGCTTGAAAGAATGCATCAAAAATGTTGTCTTCCTCTTCCTGAGAAATACCCATTCCCGTATCAATTACTTCAAAACCGAGTAAGCACACGTTGTTTCTCGTTTGCTCTTCAGGTTCCTTTTTTGTAACACGAAGTGTTATTCCACCTGCCTCGGTAAATTTTACTGCATTTCCAAGGAGGTTGATCAGTATCTGGCGAAGTTTATTCTGGTCAGTATGGATATACTGGGGAATATGGTTATCCTTCTTAAAATCAAGGGAAAGACCCTTTTGTTGGGCGCGCAGTCTGAACATTTCTTCGAGATCGAGAAGGAGATGATGCAGGTCAAAATTTTCTGGATGCAAAACAATGCGGCCAGCCTCAATTTTTGAAAACTCAAGGACATCGTTTATCAAAGAAAGGAGATGCTCACCGCTCCGACCTATGGCCTTCAAGTTACCGAGTTGCTCTGGTGGGAGCTCAGATTCACGGCATAATAATTCGGAGAAACCGAGAATGGCATTCAATGGTGTTCGCAATTCATGGCTCATGTTGGCCAGAAACTCACTTTTGGCCATGTTGGCGGCTTCGGCATGTTCCTTGGCTTCGAGCAATTTGCGCTGCTGATATGTTATCAGGCGAATAAAAATGGCTGAAAAAATACTGACAAGAATTAGGGATATTGCACCACGAATCGCCAGGGAGCTATCCAGGATAGACCACTCAAGGGGGATAATGGTTATTAGAAATGTTGCATTAGCAAGCCAGGCCTGATGCTCTGTCAGCATAAAATAGAATGAAAGGATAGCCGGATAACACCATAAAAAGCCTGTTATCTTCTGATTGGCAACCACAAAAAATACAGTAAAAATAATTGTAGGCGCAAGTAATGAAAACGTCAACACAGGGCGGAACTGTCCGCGAATAATACAAGCTGTATTAAAAGTGCAGACCAAAACTACGGCAAGTGTCAGAATCCCTAGAGCTAACCGACCCTGGACAAAATGATTAATCGAAAAAGGAAAAATTAATAAACTACCCGTGCATGCACATCCCAGGTTTGCTGCAATGCGGAAATCTGAACTGAAATCAATCTTATTAATATACTTAGAAAATTTTTCCATTTTTTTATTCCCACCTGAATTTATGCAGACACCGCAACCTGGTTCCGGCCTTCCTTTTTCCCTATGTACAAAGCGCTGTCTGCTTGACTGATACATTCTTCAACCGAACAATCTCCACCAAAGTCGCTTAGCCCAAGGGTTACGGTTACTGCGATTTCATAAGTGTCGCATTTATGGGTAACGCCTGCTACGGACTCCCTGATTTTTTCTGCCACACGCCGAGCACCTTCAATTTCAGTTTCCGGGAGCAGGCAGATAAACTCTTCTCCTCCCCAGCGGGCTACTACATCCTGCCCGCGAAGAGCTTTTTCCAAAGATCGGGACACCCCGACAAGTACAACGTCTCCACAATCATGACCGTATGTATCGTTGACTCCCTTGAAGTGATCAATATCGAGAAGAATGAAAGAAAAAGGTTTTTTTGTCCTCCAAAAGCGTTTTTCCTCTTTCTGTACCAGCTCTTGAAAATCTCTTCGATTTGAAAGCCCGGTTAAAAAGTCTGTTCTTGCAAGATACTCCAGCTTAGCTGCCTGCTCCGTTATTTTGGTGTTCATCTTTATTAGTTCTTCATTTTGTAAAGCAAGGGACTTTTGTTGAGAATGTATTTTGAGATGTGTTTTTACGCGGGCAAGTACTTCATCGACTTGAAAAGGCTTTGCTATGTAGTCAAGGCCACCAACTTTAAAGGCCTTTACTTTGTCGAAAACTTCGTTGAGTGCACTTAAAAATATTATGGGAATATCTTTGGTCAATTCATCAGCTTTCAAACGTTTGCAAACCTCATAGCCATCCATATCCGGCATCATTATATCCAGAAGAATAAGAGCCGGGGGTTCCTTCATGCTTGTTGTCAAGGCGTACTCTCCACTTGGAGCGGGCCTGACTCTGTAACCAGATTCCTGTAAAATTCCTACAAGAAATCTAAGGTTGTCAGGCGTATCATCAACAATAACAACATCTAATTTTTCATTGGCGATCGACGATGCAATATCAAGTTCATTTTTCATCTTTTTTCTCCTGTCAATTAAAACTGCTTTGTTATCTTTTTTAAATTAATAATCAT
>JAOZSB010000292.1:0-2049 GCA_029939895.1 Desulfobacterales bacterium | reverse complement strand
TCTGCAATTAAACCTTCAAAACGATCAGCATGTTCAAGGATTTCATCATAGGCAAAATTTTCAGCCAGCTCACTGAGTGCTGCTGCTAATTTATCATTTTCAACTCGAATGTTATTAATTACATCATCAATCATGGCTGCATCACTTAACTCTGTTGCTTCAATAAGACGGGCCAGAATCTTTTCCGGCAATGCTGCTGCCATGGATTTCAAATCCCGGGTTGTAGCTTTGCTTGTCATCAGAATATCTTTTCCTGTTTTTTCCACCTTATAATCAAATTGAACACCAAGATGTTTTTCTATCATTTTAAAGATCTCTGATTCTCGGAATGGTTTACGTACAAAATCGTTGCCGCCGGTTTCGATAATTTTTTTTCTGTCCTCCTCAAAGGCGCTGGCTGTTAGGGCTATGATTACTGTATCCCTGCCCTGTGGTAATGCTTTAATCTGTGTAGTCGCCTCAAAGCCGTCCATGATCGGCATAAGCATATCCATCCAGATGAGGTGGGGTTGCCATTTCTTCCATATTTCTATTGCTTCTTTACCATTATTTGCTTCTACTACTTCAAAACCTGTTGTTCTCAGCAACTTTACCAGCAGGCTTCGACTATTGTCATCATCGTCAACCACCAGCAATCGATATGGAGGCTGCCCGGACTTGAGGCCGATGACACTACGCTCAACCTGAAAAGATACATCACCAGCATCATCGACAACTTCTACCAGAGCGTCAAAAGTAAAGCTGGTTCCACTTTCCCGCTGACTGCTTACTGCTAATTCTCCCCCCAGCATTTTGACGAATTTCTGGCTTATTGTAAGGCCCAGTCCAGCTCCATGCATGGATGCTCTCCTTTCATCGGTTTGATAAAAGACATCAAAAATATGGCGCTGCTCATCTTTGGCTATCCCAATACCAGTATCAGTTACTCCAAATTGGATAATGCATTTGCCGGGCTGATTTGTATCAACACGATCCACACTTAGAGTGATTCCACCGGTATTTGTGAATTTCACTGCATTGCCAAGAAGATTGATCAGGATTTGACGGAGTTTACTTTGGTCGGTCCGAACATAGTGCGGCACATCACCTGTCTGTTTAAAATTAAGATAAAGTCCTTTCTGCTGGGTTCGTAAATTAAACATCTCCTTTAATCCAGTCAAAAACCAGTGAAGGTCAAAATTATCCTGGTGGAGAACCATCTGGCCGGCCTCAATTTTTGAAAACTCAAGTACATCGTTGATTAGGGAGAGCAGGTGTTCCCCGCTGCGTACAATTGTTTCAACATCTTTGAGCTGCTCACCTGAAATTCCTGGTGTTCGCGTCATTAAATTGGAAAAACCGATAATGGCATTGAGGGGTGTACGTAATTCATGGCTCATGTTGGCCAGGAATGTACTTTTGGCTTTGTTGGCAGCCTCTGCTGCCTCTTTAGCTTTTTGCAACTCCTTCTCGGCAATTTTGCTTTCGGTGATGTCGAGAACAGAGCCTATATACTTAATAATCTGATTATCTTTGGTTATCGGTTTGCCCCTGGTTGATGTATAATTATGCGAACCATCGGGTCGAATATGCCTGAGTTCGAGTTCATAGGGTTTCTTGTCGGCCAGGGACTTATCAAGGGCTGCCTGGAGTTTGGGAAGGTCTTCTGGATGCAGGTAGCTTAAATATTCCTGGAGGGAGAGTTTTTCTTTAGGCTGTCTTCCTGCTATTGAAAATGTTTCAATTGACCACTTTATTTCTTCTGTTTTTAAATCGAATTCCCAGCTTCCAAGCTGTGCAATTTTTTGTGTTTCTGCAAGGAGCTGTTCACTTTCCCTTATTTTGGCCTCGGCTTTTTTGCGCTCCGTAATATCCCGAACCAAAGCATACATAAGCTTTTGGCCTTTCCAGGTAAATGGTCCTGCAGAAAGTTCAACAATAAACTTTGTTCCGTCTTTTTTTTTGTGGTGTCTTTCAGGTATAAAAACAGTGCCTTTTGTGGCAGACTCTTGCACAGCATTTTTTGTAGATTCAGCTTGTGCCGTCACATCCATGATATACAAATCTTCC
>JAOZSB010000291.1 GCA_029939895.1 Desulfobacterales bacterium | reverse complement strand
GAACTGTGATGTTCCCTGTCTTGAATAAGCATCATCTTTATTACAGGGTGCAAAATTAACTTCAGGCCCAATGCCGTTAAAATTTTTAATATTTTCCATTGCAGTGATAAATTTTTCCCTTGTAAGATCACGCCCGGCTTTTTTTAACCCTTCAATCATAGGCTCTACAAACAAAATCCCTGCATAATAAAAAGTACTCCAGCGCTCTCCCTTGACAGCATATTTATCAAATACTTCTTTTTTATATTTAACCATCAATGGATGCTCTGAATCTGGCGCCAGCGCAAATGATGCACAAATCACGCCTTCCCATGCGCCCTTTGTGATATAATTCATCAAAGAAAAATCAGCACATGTGCTGCTTCCCATGAACTGGGTATCAAGCTTCATGGCTTTGGAAATACCCACAGTCTTTGCAGCCTGGCCTGGTGTTACCCACAAAAGAACCACATCAGGCTTAGCCTGTCTGAGCTTCATAACATGAGGCTTGATGTCTGAATCTGTTAGTTCAAATGGCACCTGAGCTACAGGCTCCAGGCCTTTAGACTTAAGTGCATCAAGAGCACCCTCAAGCCCTTTTTTACCATACCCGTCATTTAAATATGCAATGGCTATGCGCTTGCGGCCCATTGTTTCAATCGCATAGTTTATCAATAATTTTGCTTCTCCTTCATATAAAGGATAGGTAGTAAAAATATTTTTCTGTGGAGGGCTTACAAATTCATTAGACCCTGTTGCAGGCCCTACCCATGGAACATTATTTTTAGCAAGATAATCTCTTACTGCAAGACCAGGAGAGGTTCCTACACCTCCTGCCCAGGCAAAAATCCCTGTTCCTTCCTGAAGCTCTTTTACTCCAGCTTTTGTTTTAGAAGGATTGTATCCATCGTCAAACATGTGATAGACAATTTTCCTGCCATTGATACCGCCATTTTCATTAATCCATTTAAAATAATCACCAGTACCCCTTGCTATAGATCCCCATGCAGCAGCAGGCCCTGATTGTGGGCCCCACTGACCAATGTGAATTTCAGTGTCTGTAACACCTTGTTCTGCCAAAAGTTCCAGAGAAAAACTTAACATCAATGCTAAAGAAATAAATAAAACAAATACTAACTTTTTTTTCATAACGTCCTCATGCTTAAATAATAATTATTTGGTAAGGGGTGCGAGAAGTTTTTTATTACTCACACCTTTTTCACATAATGTCTGGCAAAAAGCCCGCTTGGCCTGATGCACAAAACAATTACAATGCAGACAAATGCCACAACGGTTTTAAATTCAATGGAAACATAACCGCCGAATAAATTTTCTATAACCCCCAACAGATAAGCAGCTATCACAGCACCCGGCAAGGAAGTCATTCCCCCCATAACTGCGGCAGCAAAACCCTTGAGCATAGGGTCCCACATCATAAAAGGATGCATTAACGTGGGAGCAATAAGAAACCCTGCTGTTGCACCAACAAGAGAAGAAATCCCCCATGTCACCATCATAATCATGTTGGTTCTGATTCCCACAATTTGCGCTGCTACGCTGTTTTGCTGGGTAGCTTTCATGGCAAGCCCAAGTTTTGAAAATTTAAAAAACAGATAAAGTACTGCCATAAAAAACAGCGCACACACTAACGTTAACGTATCAAGTTTACTGATGTAGATACCGCCAATAATAAAACCATCGTAGGGATCAATGGGGAAAGGCATAACTTTTTGTTCTGCTCCGAATTTCCAGGAAACAAACCCCAGAAGAATCATTTCAATTCCAATGGTTATAACTATCATCCCCAGAACATTAGGCTCCTTTGCTCTGCGAAAAATAGCAAATTCCAAGAATGCTCCCAAAATTGCTGCAAATACAAAGGATAGAAAAAAAGCCATAGAAGCTGACATATTCATGGTGGTTAAAAGCATCATCGCAATATAGGAAGATATTAGAGCCATTTCACCCTGGGCAAAATTTGGTACCTCAGAAGTCTTATATATGATGACCATGGCAAGCCCCATCAATGCATAGATGCTTCCGCTTGCTACTCCGCTGACAATCATCTGGATAAAATCAATCATGACACTCCTAGTAAATTGTGTACCTGATAAAAAATAGGATTACTACCTGTTCAATTTATATGCCGCCCCTTCTGGGCTAAATTGATGCTGGCAATTTTATCATAGTAAAGCTTACGCCTAAGGTTAATTCGCAAAGCAAACCACATGCTCCCAATAAACTTAAAATTTTAACAAAGCTAAGATTTTTGTTTACTCCAAAGGTTTGGTTATGAAATAAGCAAAAAGTTCCTTTTAAAATGGCCATGTCCGCCAGTATTTTTTTGTCCGAATCCAAATGCCATAGATCCCAAGAGGCTCAAACACCATGATGCATATCATGATGCTACCAAAGACAATATATTGGATATTGGATACCCCGGTTATGGAAAACCAGTTTTCAGAAAGGCCCCTTAACCACTCACCGATATATGGAATATCAAGAATTTTTCTTAGCTTTAAATCAAGCAGACAAAGAAGAGTCGCCCCTGTGATTGAACCCATCATGGAACCGAGCCCGCCCACAACAACCATGGCAAGAAACAAAATAGACATTAAAAGTGTAAAATTTTCTGGCTCGATAAACTTTATTACAAAAGCATACATACCACCTGCAATGCCTGCATAAAATGCGCTTATTGCAAAGGCAACGGTTTTATAAAAAACAATATTGATCCCCATTGTTTCAGCAGCAATATCAGCATCCCTTATTGCAATAAAGGCTCTGCCCATCCTTGTTTTAATAAGATTACGCATGAGCAGAAGAAGAAAAATTGTCATGGTAATCAAAAGAAAATAAAATTCCTTGTCTGTATCTATACCAATACTAATGTCCGGCACATGGATTCCATCCCTGCCGCCAAATAGTTCAATCCTGCCTATAACCTTTGTGATAGTTAATCCAAAACCCAGGGTTGCAATGGCAAGATAGGTGCCCTCAAGCCGCAGGGACGGCATGCCCAAAATAAAACCAAAACCCGCAGCAACCAGGGCTGCGCCCGGCAATGCAAAAAAGAAGGGCCACCCTGCCTTGACCATTAAAACAGTAGTTCCGTAGGCACCAATGGCAAAAAACCCGGCATGTCCAAGGGAAATCTGGCCTGCATACCCGACAAGAAGATTCAAGCCGGCTGCCACAATAATGTTAATTGCAATATAGTTTGCTACATAAATATAGTAATTACTCACAACAAAAGGGAGGAGATAGAGCCCCCCAATCAAAAATGCAAACCAGAAAACAACAACAGGAGAGGTGAAAAGCTGTACATCCTCAAAATAATTTTTTTTCATATCCATGTGGAACTCATCATTACCAATATATTTTATCTAAACAGACTTTTCCAAAATGCGTGAACATCGGGCGCGCGTGGCACATCATCGATAAAAAACCTTGCCATATCTGGATAATGGCCACACTGCCACCTTTATTTAAACCAATGGCGACAAAGTGCATGATGCAAACATGCCCAGGTTCAGCGTTAATTTGGATAAATCCTGTTTTAATTTTCTACCTAATTCAGAAACCCGTTACTGCACAAGAATTGCTCCAATAAATATCCTTCAACTACAGATGCAAGTTTTTTGAAGGACACTGGAGTCAAGTTTTTTGTGAAAGCTGGTAGCAAACTTTTGAACAGCACCCCTTTCACCACATCAGGCTACCCATTATCGGGTTGCTCCCCAGCATTGCCTGATTCCCCCAGAATCAAAGATCTACCCGGAAAGAAGTTTGCGCTACTGTCAAAACCATACATCCAAGTCAAGAAATATTTTCTGAGTCAAGCTCCCCCATTTTATAAAAAAGAATCAAACAGCGTATAATTTTTTAACATCTGCCCAGGCATTAACATTCCAGGTATGATAATTCGTTCCTGAAAAAAGGGCTATTTTTTCTCTGGCAACATCAAAATAAAACCAGGTCAACCCACGATATAGCCTTGATTATATTGTTTTTTTTAAAAAAAATTTGGTTTATTTTTTTTTGCACCAATCAAAAAAAGCATTTTTTCAAAGCCATCCAATAAAAAAGTTGACATTTTAAAAGTCACGCTCTATAATTTTAATTATAAATGGAGTGAAGAAATTTAATTTCAGTCTTATATGGCTCCAAACTAATTTTTTAAGGCCTGATGTGACGATACAATTTCATCATCAATGGAAAACATAAAATATGGCAAACCCAAAAAAAATCGAAAAAAGAAAAAAACAGATACTAAGTGTTGCTGAAAAAGTTTTTGCAAAAAAAGGGTTTCAGGAAGCCACAATCTCTGAGATTGCAGAACAGGCAAAGGTTTCCGAAGCCTCAATTTACGAATACTTTACCACCAAACAGGGACTTTTGTTCTCGATACCCATCGAGGCCGCTGGCGAACTGTTCGACAAAAGCGAGTTCCACATCAAGCTTATCAGGGGAGCAGCAAACAAACTGAGAGCAACAATATATCTATTTATGATGACCTATCAGGAAAACCCGGACTTTGCTGCAATCATCATGCTTATCCTCAAACACAACAAGAATTTCCTTGAAACCGAGGGGCACCACATAATTCGCAATGGAATAAAAAACATAATAGTTATTATTGAAGAGGGTATTGATTCGGGTGAGTTCAGATCTGATATAGATCCGCACCTTATCCGCTCAATGATACTGGGAACCATTGAGCATATTGTGACAACATCGTTAATGACCGGGCATCCCACGAACCTCTTAGAAATGGTGGACCCCATAATTGACGTCATTACTGCGGGAATATGCGCCAAAGGTTTAAGCGGCTCCAATTGCTGCCCGCTGGGAATTACAAACCAATAAAAGCATCGCCAATATGCGTGAATGCTGTAGATACTAAATCAATTTTTTGGAGCAGACAATGTCGGAAAAAGATCTTTTATACAGAGTAGAAAATAACAGGGCCTATATAACGATTAACCGTGAGCAGCAAAAGAACTCGATCTCAAGTGAGGCCCTGGTTCTTTTTCTTGAATTTCTGGACAAAGCAGAAAGCAACCCTGATGTCAGGGTGGTCTGCGTAACAGGTTCAGGGGACAGGGTTTTTTGTTCGGGCGCAGATCTTGGTGGAGATATTGGAAAGGGCGGGGATGAGGCAGGCCGGGTTTTTAAAAATTATGCACAATTGCTGACCAGGATTTCCCAGTTTCCCAAGCCAACCGTTGCAAGAATAAACGGACACTGCATGGCAGGGGGAACGGGTTTCATGCTGGCATGCGATATAGTAATCGCCAGGGATGACGCTAAATTTGGAACCCCGGAAGTCAACGTGGGCCTGTTTCCAATGATGATCGGGCCTTTTATTTTTCGAAACGTTTTAAGAAAAAAAGCAATGAAGATGATTCTTCTGGGTGAAAAGCTGAATGCAGAACAGGCACTTGAAATGGGCATGATTACCGAGGCAGTTGCTCCTGAAAACTTCGAAGAAGAAGTTGACAGGGTGATTGATGCATTGACTCAAAAAAGCCCCATAGGCATGAAAATCGGGAAACAGGCGTTTAATGCAATAGACTCCATGCCCCTTGAAGATGCAGTCAATTTCATGTCTGGCAAGCTGCTTGAAGTTGTTTCAACTAAGGATGCGGTTGAAGGGATAACGGCATTTTTGGAAAAGAGGCCCTCGGTTTTCAAGGGGGAATAAAACACTAACGAAAGACTAAATGATAAACAAGGGCAATAAACATTAACTTAGCGGGGAAAAAAACATGGGAAGTGAAATATATTTTGACA
>JAOZSB010000290.1 GCA_029939895.1 Desulfobacterales bacterium | reverse complement strand
AGTGCCCAAATCCAATTGAAATTATTCGATTTTTAACGGGACACTACTGAACTTACAATTGATTTGATGCGTAATTTGATAAGGGGTATCTTGATCTTGATATGAGAACAGCCCTGATTAAAAAGGATATGTTTTTGCTTATTTCATAACCAGACCATCGGTATAAGCAAAGCAAAAGGCTTTGATGGTAGTTTTAAGTTTACTGGGAAAGATATAAATCCAATAGGAAACAATCCGATTTTTTTTAATACATGCATTTTTGATAGTTGAAAACAAGTCGTTAAGCAATAATGAAACTGTAAGCGGTTTATATCACGCCCTTACAGGGCTGGTTTAATTGAAAGGCAGGATGTGTTATAAAAAACCAGGATATGACTAAAATTTTACAAAAATTTGGTAAAAATAATTAAAAATATTTATTAATAAAATCAAACATATAGAAAAGAGTATATTGGGAGATGTTTATGAGCAGCGACACTGCAAGCTACAGGGATCAACTTATAGAGGAAATTGAAGCAACCCCGGAAGAGTACCTGCCTACACTGCTGAGCATTGTCCAGGTTTTCCGCAAAAGCCTGATACTCAAACCAGCGGAAAGCAGCTTCCGGCAAGGCTGGGGAGAAGCCATGACCCGCGAGGCAATGGCTGTTGACCAGTTTACGCAGCTATGGAAGGATACGGAAAAGGACGGGTGAAAAAAGCAAATGCGGTTATACGAAAAACGATCAATATAGTGCCTGCCCTGAACGGATTTACAGCCAGAGCGACATATTGAAAAAGGGCTACATATAAATTTAATGACCCAATCATTATAAAAAAACCCCCCTGGCCTTTGTGGATAACCGCAAAAACAAATCTATTCGCTGATACCAAGCCCCCTGTCCACGACAAGTTTTGTAGCAGAAAGCAGCTCTGCGGTTTCAACACGAATCAGCTTTAAAAAGATAACAAACTTGCCCTTGCCCGCCATCAGCCTGCCGGTTACTATCATCTTTGCGCCAATCAGCTTGCCAGCCTCAGCAGCACCCTTTGCATCAATAAGCCCGGTCATGGAGAGCTTCTGCTCCAGGAGTATCTTTTGCATGTCCGCCCGTTCCACAGCAGTAAAGGACTTGTTTTTTGCAAAGGAGACAACAAGCTGGTGTGTGAAAAATTCAGCATCAGGGCCAAGGGACTTATCCTCTGCTGAAATCCCGATCACCGCAGCAGGCGGCTTGTCTGTAATGGCTGTCGGGGAGTAGTCAATCAACTGGGAAACCGCCATGTCAAAGAGTTTACCCAGGGTCTCCTCCTTTTGCTCATCTTTAATCTTGTTTGCTTCAAAAAATTCCTCTTCGCTTAGCAGTGGCTGATCCGTCAGAAAGCTGATTTCCTCCTTTGCGATCCTGATTATAATTGCTTCCAGGCGGCCAGTCTGAAAATTTGCGCCTGTGTGGTGGCTCACGCTTCCTGCCTTGCCCCCTGCGCTTTCGCCTTTTTCACCGTATGTCAGGAATATGTATTTGCCGTATGTGTACTGGGCGATCTGCCGCAGGATATACTCTCCCGTGAGATTAAGTCCGCCAACGCCTATTGTGCTGATCTTTATGCCGGCCTTTTTTGCTTTTTTGATTGTGTCGCTGTAGTTGTAGTCCCGTTGATAGTCAAGGTGCGGGGGAGCGTCTGTTATCACGAAGCCCAGGCGGATTCCATCCCTGTTCCATTCAAGCTTTTCAACAGCATCATAGAGTGCTGCCTCCAGGTCTTCCGGGGTGTCGCCACCGCCCGATGCGCCTACCTTGTTAAGCTGTGCAGTAAACTCCTCCAGGTTGGATGTAATTGGTACAACCTTTGTCACATATGCATCACCAGTATCCTTGTAAAGCACCATCCCAAAACGGATTTTTGGCGTGGATGGCAGTGATGCAAGGTTCAGGTTGATAATTTCTATGGTTTTTTTAAGGCGGTTTATCTCCTCGCCCATGCTGCCGGTTGTGTCGAGGATAAAGACAATATCCACTGGTGGCGAGGAAAGATCGCCCCTGGGCGTGTCTAAAACAGCGTTAATGCTGCGTGGGCCGTTCCTGTCTATGTCCAGATCAAGGCTTGCGGTGTTGTAAGATATGGCAGCCCGGAGGTTTTGCGCATTGCTTTTGTATTCAGAGGGAAAAAGCATGAATGTGCCGTCTGCATAGGTTTGCCCGGATTCAAGTTTTTTGGAGCCCTCAAATATTGCTACACTTGCGTTTGGCACGGGTTTACCAGCATCATCAGTGACCTTGATTATTATTCTCTCAAAGATATTTACTGGCACATGCTGAACATGCTTGAATTTTTCCAGAAATTTTACAAAGAAGTTAAACTGTTTGTTGTCATCGGAAAACCCGGCTTTCAGGCCGGAGGAAGACTTTTTGGAGGTCTTAAATATTTTCCTGGAACGCTTACCTTTAGAGGGAGGCGGTGCGCTTGCTGAACTTGCTGATGCTCCCGCATCCATGTCCATGCCGTAACCCTCTTTCTCCAATGGCTCCGGTTCCACCATAGGCTTCGGGGCGGCTGAATCTGCGGTTGAATGCTCTGGTGCGCCAGTCTCAAGGTTTTTGCCAGTGGAGCATCCCCACAAACAAAAGAGAATACCGGCACTCAAAAAAATCATCAACACTAATTGAAATGGCCTGAGTGGTTTCTGCATTTTTCCACCTTTATTTTATTTATAAAATTGAGTTACTCTTCAAGTTTTGTTTTAATGGCAGCCCAGTCGAATTTCTTTGCAAGGGCTATGGCAGCAGGTTTTTCAAGGCCAGTAAAAACAAGGGCAAAGGATGCACTGCCCTGTGCGTCCTCGGCAAGTGCAACAGACACAACCCCTGAATTATCAGAATTATCAAAGGCAACTGCAACCTTAAAGCCGTTTATTTCCATGATTTCGGTTTCAGCACCATGCTGGGGAGCAGCCCTGACACCTGCGGGGTTCATCCCGACACCGCTGCCGGTACCTCTGATAATCATTGCAGTTAATTCCAGGCCGTTGTTGCTGTACTCCCTGGTTGCATTCATGAACTTCATATTACCCATGTCCATGGTCATGCCGTCGCCAGCCTTGCCAGTCCAGCCTTCAAGGTTGATCAAGTACTTCAAAAAGTCCTTGTGGGAACTTGAAAAAGCAGTAATGGGCATTATAAAAAATAGTAGTACGCCAATAATAAAAGTCTTATATTTAAATGTCATCAATATTTCTCCAAAGGGATTTTTTTAGTAAAGCATTGGCAAACCTGATGTTACAGGCTGTCTGTAATTTTATTGATTTCCAGCAATGCATTTTCAAAGTCATAATCAGAAACATATTCAGTTAAATTTTTAAGCAGGGCCGGTTTAATCAACGTTGAAACCTGCTCAAGATAGTGATTTATTTCAACTGGATCACTTTCACTAATCGACCGTGCCAGATTTTCAAGCAGTTTCTGAATTTGTTCCGGGTCTGCTGAACTCTCTTCATTATCTTCATTATCAACCTGGTCGTCAATATCAATCTCATCTGCATCGGTGCCGACAGTTTGAAGATTTTTAATGCCTGCGGGGAAGTCAAAGGGCGAGCCTTCCTCTGGCTTCATAAATTCAGCAGTAAATAAAACAGTGGTTCCCTTGTCCAGCACACTTTCAATCCATATCTTGCCGTTCATCATTTCAACAAGGCTCTTGCAAATTATCAGGCCCAGACCCAGACCCTCATACTGCCGTGTGCTTGATGCATCAACCTGTGTAAAAGGCTCCTTAAACAACTTCTCAATATCATTTGCTGCAATGCCAATTCCTGTATCCTGGATATAAAATTGAAGTACAATTGTTTTGGCAGGCTCTTTTGCTGTGGAAATGCCAAGGATGATTTCACTGTTTTTGACAGAAAATTTGCAGGCGTTATTCATCAGGTTTTTTAGAATCTGCTTGAGGCGCAGAATGTCTCCAGCCAGTGCATTCGGTATTTCCGGGCTGATATCTAAAACAAGTTCAAAGTTCTTTTCCCTGACAATATCTACAATGTCTTTTATTAAATCATCAAGATAAAAAGTACTTTTATCCAAATCAAGCCTGCCTGTTTCTATCTCGGAAAAATCCAGAATATCATCAATTATCGTTAAAAGTTCAAATGATTTTTCCTGTATGGTTTTTGAATATCCAGCCTGATCGTCATCAAGCTCCATCTCAAGCAGGAACTGGTTCATGCTCATTATAGCATTCATCGGGGTGCGCAGCTCATGGCTTACATTATTAAGAAAATTACTTTTTGCCTGGCTGGCGGCCTGGGCCTTGCTGGCCATCTCACGCTCACTTTTAATCAGTTCGCTCAAGTTCTCATTTGCAGCCTCTGCCGAATCATTGGCAATCCGCAGGGATTTGTGTGCATCAATAAACCGATCTGCAAGCTTTTTAAAAACAAAGGATAAAAACCCGATTTCACCGGACCCGATTTTTTTAAGACGCTGTTTTTCCAGATCATGAATTTTACCTTCTGCAATAAGTGCTTCCATCCTTTGAACAGACCTTGTGGTTCTCAGGAGCGGAATAATAAGTGCTTTCCGCAGTGTAAGGTATGCCAGTCCTGTAATGAAAACTATGATAACTCCCAGGTATAAGGTCAGGGAAAGCACAAGGTTGGAAGCATATTGAATGGTCTTTGAATAAGGCTCTACAACCACAAATTTCCAGTAGGCATCAGGCACATGAAAAACAGAAACAAGAGATTTTTCCTTTAACAGGGGATCGTTTTCAACAAAAAAACTGTCAATTAAAAAAGTATCGCTGCCTTTGTCTTTAAAGGGATCTGCAAGCATTGCTGCTATTAGTTTTGATTCTTCTTCATTTATCTGCGGGCTGTCCCGGAAGATATTTTTTGCCAGTTGGGACCTGTACTCCGGCATACCCATGGCAAGCTTTAGAATTCTTTTGTTCAGCTTTTCAACATATGCTGCAAGTGGCTGGAACCGGGGTTCTTTTTTTGCGAAGTCCGAAGCAGTAATAAAATCCACTGCCTTTCCACGAAGGCTCTCTGTCATTGTTTGAACCAGGGATGGTTCTGGATAAGTAATAAATTTGTTGTTGCGATCCAAAATAAAAGTATACCCGGAAATCTTTTTTTTCCAGGAGTTGGCAAAGTCATGGAGTGCGTCAAGTTTCAGGTCAATGGTAGCAGTGCCTGAAAATTCTCCCTCGTCATGGGTTGCAATAGTGCAAGTGACCATGGGCTGATATGAATGCGGGTCCATGTATGAGCGGCTCCAGACGGTTTGTCCCGGCTCGGTATAGCGCACCACCACATACCATTCCTGATTGTGATAACCAGTGTCTGGCTGGTTATAATCATCAAAAAACAACATCCTCCCGTCAGCTTCTCTTCCCCAGAAAAAACTTCTTTTTTCTACTCCGGGAGTAAAACCAAATGGCTCTGGCCAGTACCCGCCGCCTGCAATACCCCAATCTCCATTATAATCAATTATCGTGGGCAGAACCGTATGGAATGCAATCAAATCCTTTGGCAGGTTTTCTGCTGAAATTCCAACGTTGCGGGTCAGGGCCTTTATCTCTCTTGAACGGGCATTAAGCCGTGAAACTGCGGTGTTGCCGACCTGCTCAATAAGCCTTATGGATTCTTCCATAACAATTTTTTTACCCTTAAAGTTGATAACAAGTATTATACTTGCCATCAGCGCAGCAGCAACCACCACCATGTAAACCGTTCCCTTAAAGGCAAAGCCCTGATACCATTTTACTGCATTTTGCGACATTGATATACCTTATCAGTAGTGTCCCGTT
>JAOZSB010000039.1:17916-20261 GCA_029939895.1 Desulfobacterales bacterium | reverse complement strand
ACAGCACGTTGGGTGCTATTCTAAAAAGTTAAACGGGACACTACTGATTCCATATGTTTTTAACATTTCAGGAAATTTTTTTATAAAAATATGCTACGGGAAATTCCAATTAAAAAAGTGAGACAGATCAAAGGTGAGCCAAAGCGCAGGTGGTTTGTAGACGATGATTTTGACCTGATTGTCTGGCAGGGCAACTGGAAAAAACTTGTGGGGTTCCAGCTTTGCTATACAAGGGAAAATGAACAAAAAGCCCTGACCTGGATGGAGGACAAAGGATTTTTCCACAACACCGTTGACGAAGGTGAGGACAAACCCGGCAAGCCCAAGGGGGTACCAATCCTGCTTCCTGACGGAATATTTGATTTTAAGGTTGTGGCAGAGGAGTTCAGGAAACAAAGTGCTGACATCAAAAAATCGGTTTCAGAGTTTGTTTACGATAAACTGGTTAACTACCCGGAACTGATTTCCGAAACCAGCAAGATTAAATCAGAAAATATGCCGGAATAGTCAATCACCGTAATAGTCAATCAGAAGTTTTTTTATTTCATAGCCAGAGCACTTGGAAAAACTAAACTTCTAACTTCGACTTAATTATTAAATTTATCATTAGAAAAAAGGGTTCATGAAACTAAAAATGATTATTCTGGCCAGTTTATTCATGTTGCTCCTTGCACATCCAGGCCCTGCCGAGGTTGTTAAAGTTGGACTGGAGCCGCTTCCCCCTTTGATTACAAAGGATGGTAACGGTTACAGCATTGATATGCTCAAGGCAATCGAAAAAATTTCAGATATTAAATTTGAAATAACAATCATGCCCTATACCCGTGCTAAAATAAATTTGAAAAAAAATATTTATGATTTGATTGGCCACACACCTCATAAACTGGAAACAAAGAATTTTTACGCCTATGCCCAGGAATTGGATTGGTGTATTGATGTTCCAATAGATACTTTTTCCCTGGAGAAGCATTTTCTGGAGCAAAACATTCTTAGATCAGGTATCACAATTGGAACACCTCGTGGAAATGAAGATTTCTTATCAAACAAGTACAACATCTCCATTGACCATTTTCATCCTGGAAAACTCGATAACCTGTTAGTCATGATGTATAAGGGACGAGTTGACCTGATCCTTTTTGAGCGTGCATCAGTAATAAATAAAATCCATGAGCTTGGCGAAAAAAACGCAAAATATAACTATAAGCTTGACTTGCAAAATATCCATTATAAAAATATTGACATTATTCCGGCAAGTTTCGGGGTGCGAAACAATAAAAAAGGAAGTGATTTGAAAAAGAAAATGGATGAGTTAATTAAAAAAACAGATTATAAGAAAATATTTTCCAGGGCCTTAAAATACTGGAGCCTGCCTGATAAAGGAATTGTTAAAAGCAAATAGGAAAATGCGCCTGGTTATGGATAGTTATTTAAAAAAAAACTCACCAGCTTAATCAATCAGGGGTATCAGGCTTTTCCTTCAGTTTCATCATTCATATTTCCTGACCTGTAGCCCTCTAAATCAAGGGCTGCAAACTTAAACCCGGCATCCTTGATTTTTTTGATAATCCTATTTTGTACTTCCCTGTCCATAACACGCCCGAAGTTCTCAGGCATCACCTCGATCCTTGCTACATCACCATGAAACCTCACACGCAATGCACCAAAGCCTTCCTGGGCAAGGGCTGTTTCCGCTAAATCAATTTTTCTTAATGCGTCTGAAGTAATTGCAACACCCGCTGGAATCCGTGTTGCAAGACAGGCGTTTGAAGGCATATTCCAGGAAGCAAGGCCATGCACCCTTGCAAGCTCCCGAATTTCCACCTTTGACAGCCCTGCTTCGATGAGAGGGGCCTTAACGCCGGCTTCCTTTGCAGCCAATGCACCTGGCCTGTAATCATCTGTGTCATCAACATTCTCGCCATGTGCCACAAATGCAAAATCGCGCTCCTGTGCTATCTGCTTCAGCAGGGCAAAAAGCCCTTTTTTGCAGACATAGCACCTCTCCTTTGAGTTTGCAAAAAATTCCGGGTTTTCAAGCTCATTGGTCGTAATTACAATATGCTCCACATCAAGGCTTTTAGCAATTTGCCCTGCTGCTTCAATTTCCTGACTGTGGTGTATTGGAGAATCAGAAGTAACAGCAACCACGCCCTGTCCAAGGGCCTGTTTTGCAGCAAAAAGCAGAAGCGAGCTGTCCACACCGCCAGAAAAAGCAACTATCAGGCTTTTATGGCCCTCCAGAACCCTGAGCAGTTTTTCATATTTTTGGTTCAGCATTATCTTTTCTTTATAAATAAAGTGTTTTTGCATTGGATGCATTGTTTCTGCATTGGATGCATTGTTTC
>JAOZSB010000039.1:0-17816 GCA_029939895.1 Desulfobacterales bacterium | reverse complement strand
TAAATAAAGTGTTTTTGCATTGGATGCATTGTTTCTGCATTGGATGCATTGTTTCAACATTAAGAAGTTTTTCATGGATTAAATGTAAAACCGGGCTGTGTCAAGAAGGATTTTTATAATTTGCAGGAATCTGAGGATTTAAGGATTGGAAAACAATAATTAATTCCGGAATTAACTCCAGGTTAAATTACTCACCAATTGAAATGCCGGAATTGCCAAACAGGACACTGTTAATAACAGTGCTGCTATTATTAATTGTAGATTCTCCAAGGGGGTCTTCAATCACAAGGGCTTCATCATCTTTTGCGGTTATTGCTGCTTCATTTGTTTCGATATTTTGATGATATACGCCTGCATACTTTGCATCTACTATTGTCCACCTGCGTCCAACCTGGAAAACTTCGAATATCCCGTATTTTTTTTTCTCATGAATTTTTAGTAAACTTGTTTCCAGTTCAGTATTTGTTTCAACCGTACACAATAATATCTGCAACCTGCCGGAGGTTTTTAATGCATCATTATTCAATCCTCTTACTCGAAACACAAACTCCCGGTATTGAGTATTGTCTTTTGTGAAAAGTTTTTCCTTAGAAAAAACGATTTTGCCAACAAAGGAGCTTTGCAATTCACCTGCGACAGCAAAACTTGCACTGAGAATAATAATAAAAATTATTTTAAAAATGCTCGAAAAAAGCCTTCTGTTAAGCATTTGCATATTCCTTAAGTTTTTATACACCAAGCAGTTTATGGGAGTTCATCAGCAAATTTTTATACAGCTTTGACGATGCTTTTCCATTGATGGGATACAACCTGTTTTTCTTTTTATACTTTCTAATAAGCTGCCTTGTAACCTTTCCGTTAATACCATCAATTTCAATTTCCGGGTACAGAAGCCTTAACATTTTTTGAATGCGCAACACACGTTCACGATAAGAAAATTGACCAAACTCCACTGTCATTTTCTTGATGATATTGCTATCTGGCTTGCCATTATATATTGCTATCCAGTATGGATAATCCCTGAATTTGCCGAGAATTTCCACCATGCTCAGCTCAACCAGCAACCGCAGGATAGAATGAACGCCCTGTTTAAATGTAGCTGATCCATTCACACCCAGGCCATTACCTTGAATTGAGAATGCAATATCATTTGATCTTGTTACCTCAACAACCTGCATGGAATTTGAGACTTGCAGACCCGGCACATAATGACCCTTTAAAACGTCAAGAAGCGTGAAATCCAATGTAATTGATGATAAAGAAACTCCATCTCCAATTCCACCCTCTGCATCTGAATCCTTATAAAAACCACCCAGGTTAACCCCACCGCTCTTTGTTTTAAAATCAGCATCAAACTCCGTAATTGCACCACGCAGGACATATAGTAATTTGCCCTTTTTTAGAATCCTGGATATTGCGCTGGTTTCGTATGGAATGACCAGCACATTAGGTCCAATTTTAGCAAGAGAACTTTCTACCATCATCGTAATATCATTAGGCAGCAATCCCCTGGCAGCAGTTTTATTCTCAATGGTTTGAACAGATATATGTATAGGCTCACCACCATAACGGGTTATGATGTCGCCTATGTTTTTAAGTGCATCTGAATATTCGGTGATCTTTGCACGGGGTGAATCTGGTTTCATTAATTGAGCAGGGATGATTGGAGCAAGATAATCAGATAGAATGCAGCCATTAAATAGAAAAATGAAACAAATGCAAAATATACCAGACTTGAAACTGGTCATTACTCGCTTTGACATGAAAACACTTCCTCACTCAGAGTCACTGATTGTTGAGTTGACGATACTGACGGTATTGTCAATCTGCATTTGTTTGACTCCATTTGAGCCACTTATCTTAACGCCGACATTTGAACCATTTTTATTCTCTGAAATGATTTTAGAATTTTTAATATGTACAATATTAGAAATTTTGCCGCGATTTTTACTATTTGCCTTTACCCCAAGATTTTGTCCATCAGTATTTCCTCTGGCTACTCTTCGCAAAACAGAAGAGTTAAAAGGCCGGGCAGTCTTATTTTTTTTTGATGAACCAATCGACACATTAGATATTTCACCGTAATTTATAATCTGCTGAAATCCTGTTTTGTCTCTTGCATCAATACCAATCTGTTGATTTTCTATATCTTTTTTACTAGTTATTCGATAGTAGTTATATCTGTCAGACACGTTAGATAAAGACTTTGCACGAGCCTTTTTAAATGCCTCACCTGAAAAAACCAGTGAGGCAAAAGACACCATATAACAAAAGAAAAGAAATGCTAAAATATATTTTCGCATTGTTTCACCTTTTATTCACTGCCTATTTCAATCCCGGTATTTCCATACACACCGCTGTTTTTTATAGTAGTTTTATTATCCAGGGTAGAATTTCTCAATTCAATCTTATCACCCTTAATACCAACGCCAGCATTGCCAACCACACCACTGTTCTGAATTGATGTATCATTGTCAACATTGGTAGTAACCAGCTTAACTTCATTATTGGTCATGTTAATAGCCGCCACACCAACTTCACCGGCAGTTTTTATTGCATTGCCCAAAACAGTATCAGATACTGCAAGTACAGTTGATTGAGCACCAAAGGTAATAAAGATTACTGCACAGCCTGTCAATATTATTTTTCTAAGTTCTTTCATGAAAGTTCTCCTTTGCAAATCCGGTTAGATGATTTTTTTTTACTTTTACTACACATACAATATAAATTTGTTTACATATGCGAAGCAAAAGTTTTATTTCATCTTAGTAATACTGTCAAGCAAAAAATTATACTTGTCTGATTGCAAAAAAAACATAAACATCTTCTTTCATCGACCTGTAAACGACTACAATCATATGCACTTACCTGCAAAATTCAATTGCATATGAACAAAATAATAATTGCTGTACAAGCAAGAAGTAATTACTTATAACTTGCTCAATTTTAACTATATTTCCATATCGCAAACTACTATCTAATATTTTTTTTATATTCTTTTTCAAACTAAACATTTAATTTCTTTTATGCATATATTGAGAATAAATATCCCTTAAATTTTATAATGCATTTTTTAAGGTACACTAAAAATCATTGATGCAATAGAATAATCCATATGACTAGTTTTCTACTGGGGGTTTTAAAAAGTTAGTTATGATATCTGCAATATGAATATACTTTTTTTGCAGCAATAAATTTAAAATACCTGAAAAGCTTTTTGGGCAGTATTTAATACATTGATATGCAGCATTGTTAAAAGTACTCGCTTAATAATTACCCTGCATATCTCAGGCATGTACCTGTGCCCGAAGAAAAATATAGCTGGATTTGTTACTTCACCTGCTAAACAAAAAAAAGGGTACGAAAAATCGTACCCTTAATTATTGCAAATATTTATATTCAGCCTGGTTTTTTAAAAAACGCTATTGTTCATTGTCTATTTCAAGCTGAAAACGGACTGGCCCGCGAGAGCCGTCAGCGTAACGCTTATGCAGTCCATATTCTGTATCAGGATTTGACCATGAGGTTGCAATTGCAACGTGTCCCTTGGGGAAAGCTGTTACCTCTACATCTATGAAATCCATAGGTGCCAGTGCAGCCTCTTTTTCAACAAGATCATCATGCTCGCCGTAGCATATAAGCCACTTGATGTTCTTTTCGTTAATTCTTTTGAGGTTCAATTTCTTGCCGAAAATTTCTACAGGCAGGGTTCCGCCCTTGGTGATTGGCACATTGTAGGAGTTAAAGCTCATGTCTGTTATTGAAAGCGGAAGATCCGTTCTTTCAAAGGAGAGCCAGTAATTGATTGCAGCAGCACTTGGGGAGATTTTCATTTTTTTGGATTTTTGCACCCCAAACATCATAAGGTCTCTATAGAAAACCGATATTGGCGATTCTGCCTCAATGCTTTTAAGCTTGTAAACCCAGCCCATGAGCTTGCCGTCAGCCACATAATTTCCGCTGGGCAGGAGCTTTGTCCCGTAGTCAAGGTCATTGTACCTGCCTGGCAGATCGTTCAGGAACTTGGCAAGTCCTTTACTTCTTGTACCGTCCATTGGCGATACGCAAGTGATAAGAGCATCAACCAGCCCATCAAGCTTACCCGTGAGGATGTTGCAAAGGGCGCAGAACCCTCCCTGGCAGTAACCATTGAGCGTAACCTGCTTGCCGTGAATTTTCTTGATTGTCGAACAAAACATCTTGGTATCAATCACGTCGTCCTCAGCAGTCATAACCTGAACCGCCTCGTTCTCGTGGATGTTTTTCATGATTCTGATATAGGTGGGGATCCCCTTGTTTGCAAAGCTGTGAGCATAGCTTTTGTTGCTCTCCGGCTGAAATGCAAGGATATTCGCCCCTAAAACATATGGGGGAATTATCATGACTGGTTTACCCTTTTTTCTAACCTTGACCTTTGGGTCTGTTGGCATAACCTGGTACAGCAGGAATCTCTCAGTTTCTGCTACAAGCGGATTTATTCCTCTTTCAAAGTGAAAACCGTATTTAGGTTCTGCATCAAGGATAGCCTGGGGATATACGTTTGCAACCATATCAAGAGTTTTTGCAGTTCTTTCTATATAGCCCTTAAGGTCTTCTCCATCCATTTGAAACATGGTGTTGAAAATTGCCTGCAATACAGAACCAAGCTCCATCTGACCGTAGTTGCCAACAGCCTGGAGATTGCCTGTTACAGCGCGAGTAAAGACCTGTGCATTCATCAACAAAATGTCTGTCAAGGATCTTGACCATTCAGCAGGGCTTGAAGAAAACATTCTCTTTTGTTCAGCAGAATTAAAGTAAAAAAGGGAATGCATAAATGGTACAAAAAAATCTGTGGAATATCTTGTTAATGCAGAATTATAGTTCTGGGCAAAATTATAGAGATTGAATGCAGACGAGATACTCTTTTCGGGATTGTTTTCTACCCCCGGGGTTCCACCAAGTCCAAAATTAAGGTAATTAAGCATCTTGACTCCTCCCTTCATATTTCTCTTTCTTATTTAGTTATATCTATTATCGCACATTTCCAGAAAAAACTAAAGCAGCGATCTAATAAATACTGGTTAGAATTAAATGAGAATAAAAGTTATTATAAGTAATTATTTTGTAGCAACATGGTCTAAAATCAGGCACTTGTCAAGCAATTTTACTAAAAAAGAAAGATAACTTTTTCTTTTAAAATTTTGTGTGACAAAATAGCAGTAATTTTAGATTTTGCTCTTGCAGTCCACAGTATGCCTTGCAAAAAAAATATTTAAAAATTTAAAAAAAGTTCCTTGCAAGCCTGTTGATAATGATACAATTTTCCTTTCAACCTGAGGGAAAATTGCCGGATTTTCCAAGGAATTTGACACTTCCAGTCTTGAGCATGTGTGCCAGGGTCATTTCAAGAAACGACTCTTCACCAGGTGCAAGCTCGGCACCTATGGCATCAATGAGGTTGTAAAGCGTGGTTTTAACAGCTTTTTTTGATCTACCTGCTGTTGCTTTCCCATGTTTTCTTTCCATGACATCCTCCTTGTTGTGGAAGGTTGACGGACATTATTAATATTATATATGCAATCAATGTGCCTAAAATTGCTTGAAATAATATTTTACTAAAAATGTCCTTCATATCTGCATGGAAAAAAAAAGAAAAACTTAACCAGACCGCCTGCCAAAAAGATTGTCCAGGGTACTCATAATGATAAAAGGAGCTGTAATTACAAATTCAATTACAAAACCACTCAACAATGCCACCATCATAAAGGGAAGCTTAATGTAGTAAAAGGGTGCCCCAGACTCCTCGGTTATTTCTCTTTTAGGCATAAAAAATTCTCCCAATAAATTTGAATGTTTTGTCGAAGCCAAGTCTTTAGTTTATACCAGAAGTCTGGTTATGAAATTAGCAAAAAAGCTTAACCCGATTTCAATAAACAAAATTTATTGTGCACCGCACAAACTCATAAGAAAAAACAGGGCCCTGACATTATAAAAATCAGGGCCCTGTTTAAATTATACTGCAACTTACTAACAGGGTGAAATCAGACTAAACTTAGATTCCAGCCAGCTTGCTTGCAATTGCTGTAACAGTCTTGGTCATTGGTGCTGCATAAATGATAATCAGCGAAATAACCAGAGCGTAAATACAAAGTGACTCAATCATAGCAAGACCGATCAGCATTGTTACGGTTACTTTACCTGAAGACTCAGGATTTCTGGCGATTCCTTCTACTGCTGCTTTCAGGCCAATACCCTGGGCGATGCCGCAACCAAATGCTGCGATTGCAATTCCAAAACCTGCTGCTGTTACACATGCTACAAAATACTGAAGAACTAGTGGATCCATGATACTTCCTCCGTTTAGGGTTTTATAACGGCCTCTTCCTATTTCCCATATAATCAAAAGCCGTAATTATTGTGTAAAACTTTTTTTATACTTATAATCCTCATTGCGACTGCGATGAAGATAAAAAGCTAAATTACAAATATGTAAAGCTTAATGTGCGTGTTCCATTGCTCCTGTAAAATAAATAACCGAGAGCAGAAAGAAAACAAAGGCCTGGACAAATGATACAAATATACCCAGAGCCATGATTGGTAACGGTGCCAGGAACATGCCAGCCAAACCAAAAAGAATGCCAAGCACGATTTCATGTCCTGCCATATTTCCAAAAAGACGGAAAGACAGAGAAAGAACCCTTGCAAAGTGTCCGATTACTTCAATGATGAAAATAAGTGGAGCCATGGGAAGAACCGGGCCCATGAAGTGTTTAACATATGCAGGGCCGTGGTACTTGATGCCTATGTAATGGGTAAAGACAAAAACCACGATAGCACAGGATGCGGTTGTATTGAGATCAGCGGTTGGTGGGAAGAATCCAGGAACCAGGCCAATCAGGTTGCATATAAAAACATACAAAAAGATCGTGCCAATAACCGGGAAGAACCATCTGCCCTCTTCGCCGCTTACATCAACCATGAACTCTTCGAGACTTGAAATTACAAACTCGAACAGATTCTGCATCTTGCCGGGAACCAGGGTGACATTTTTAGCGGCAATTGAACCGATAATGATCAAAATTGCCATAATGACCCAGGTGTAAACAACGTGAACATAGCTGTGGGCAAAGTGACCAATGCCGAGTAGCTCGAAAAGCTTCACAAAAAATAGATAAGGATGTTCCACTTTATACAGCCTCCTTGAAGATTAATTTTTTAAATTCATTTGCAGTCGCAAGAAAAATACTTGCCACAACAATGCTAAGACCTGCAAAAAGGCCCATTGGATTAACAAAATTGTTGGAAACAAGAATAAAAAGTGCAAGCCCGCTTACAGCCAGGCGGATGTAATATTTAAAAATTACAATGTGGTGTGATGTCAGTTCGGTTGGAGACAAGGATTTTTTTAATGTATTGTAAAGCAAATGAAAATTTGCAGTAACAATTATCCCGCCGGCAAATACTCCCAGGCCGGTTTTAAATGTGAAAAAGGAAAATGCGACGGTAACTGCTGTCACAAATAGAATCCAGTTGGTCCTTGTCACGAATGTCAGTATGCGTTGTTGCATGTCCATATTTTTTGAAACCTTATTATCAAAAAAAAACTAAAATTTTCTGATCTTTTTAATGGCAAGACCGATATTTCTATACGCTGCAATAATCCCGAATATAAGGAAAATAATCAAAAACCATGGTGAAGTTGAAAATTTCTGATCAATCCAGTATCCAAGACCAAGCCCGATAAATATCGAAAATGCCACCTGCAGCCCAAGTGTGCTGTAGTATCCGAGTTGGCTTATATATTTTTTAGTTTCTCTATCCATTTAAAAGAGCGGGCATTTTTATCGCCCATTTTTCCCCTCAAACAAAAATAAGTCAACTATCATATGATTTTCAGCCCGTCAACGGAAAAATCAAATTCAAGGCCTGTTTTCCATAACATTTTTTTTATTCCTGCACCTTATTATATAAAAATTAACTTTAAGGCGTTAAATTGGTTCTGTTATCGATTCCATACCCTATTGATACGAATTTTTATGAAAACCTGCATAATTTTAAATAAATAAGGCTCTAAAGGACTGGCTTGAGGTTCATCAGCATTGAAAACCATACTCAGTGCCATTGTGAGGGTATTTATAAAATTGTTATTACTGTTGCCATCCTGCCGGTTGATTTATTTTCTGTCGGGCTTCCGGCCATGGCTCTTCTATATGAATAAAAAAGTTCATCCTGACACCTTGTGCACAGGCCCGAACTTTCAATATTTTCTAATTTCAAGCCAGCCTCAACAAGTTGATCTGTGGACATTGCCCAGAAATCAAACATGCAGCTTCCAGTCATGTACTTATGGTATTTTTCTGGAATTTCTGTTCTGTAATTGAGGAACTCACCGCAGCAGGGCCCCAGTGACGGCCCTATTCCAGCGATCATATCTTTGGGGTTGCAGTCAAACCGGGTGTTCATGGTCAGGATTGTTTTTTCTATTATGTTGTTAATGCTGCCCCGCCAGCCAGAATGAATATTGGCAATAACTTTTTTTGCTGGATCATACACCATAACAGACTAGCAGTCTGCTGTCTGGATCATGAGACCGATTCCAGCAAAATTTGTCACCAAAGCATCACCATCATAAACCCTGTCCGGCTCTGGCGGTTCCTCCAGGACTATAACATCGGTTCCATGAACCTGGTTTCCTGCAAAAAGCATGGTGCTGCCTGAATTTTTTCTTAAAACTTCCCGATTTTTTGAAACTGCCAGGGGATCATCACCCACATTTTTAGCGATATTGAGGGTATTGAACGGTTTTTTGCTGAACCCGCCCACCCGTGTAAAAACCCCGTGGGATATTTCCGGGAACCCTTCCAAGTTATTAAATTTGTATATGGGAACCCCGTTTGGCTCGAGTTTTTTCACTTATTGGTCACCTTATTTTTTATATGCTGCAAGAATTTTATTGATAATATCAGTTGTGGAAATATTATGGGTAAACTCAATCCGCTCGACAGTACCATTATTTTGTTTAACAAAATCAGCACCTACAATATCTTTTTCCTCGTAGTCAGCACCCTTGACCAGGACATGAGGTTTTACAGCCTCGATCAGCTCAAGGGGAGTAGGTTCGTCAAAAAATACTATGTAATCAATGCATTCCAGGGCTGCGAGGACTAGCGCCCTTTGATTTTCAGGCACAAGCGGTCGCTCTGGGCCTTTGATACCGCTGACGGAGGAATCAGAGTTAAGCCCCAGCACCAGGTAGTCTCCAAGGCTTTTTGCTTTTATAAGGTAGCTGACATGGCCTGCGTGGAGAATATCAAAGCACCCGTTTGTAAAAACCAGAGACTTGCCTCTGGCCTGTATTTCCGCAGACACCTTTGCCATTGCCTGTCTTTCCAGTATTTTCCCGTCCATATTATAACCCCTGGTATATTAACAGCCATGTTAACATTTATATTAACAATTAAATCCTGTTCCCTGTATTATCCTGTTCAATTCAGGTGTAATCATATATCACAAAAAAAACCTGTTCCCAACAGTAAATAACATTCAAAACTAAAGCCCTGGAATGAAACGACGATTCTAAAGGAACAAAATATTGACGAACCATAAAAAATAATGATATATAAATTTAAATGGGAAATAAAGATGTCATTTAAATTATATTACTGGAAATATTTTTTAACTGGTTCTATTATTTCTACTGTTTATCTTAAAGGTTAATTTTGTATAATTCAGGTTCCAAAATATTTAAGGAGTAAATATGAATTTTACCAAGGAACATGCTGCCCGGACTTTTCTCACAACATTTTCCACCAAAATCCTAGATTTAGTAGAAAAAAGATTTCATCACCACATGCGTGAGGCAGATAAAGAAAAAATATCTGAGGTACTGGAAAATACAAAAAAAGATATTGAAAATTATATTGATTCACTGCTGGACAAGAAAACAAAGCACAAACGGTGGCGGTTTTTCAGCAGGGTACTTGGGGAGTACCTTCTATATAATAACAATTATCAAAAGGCCAATCTTGATGACTGCCTTACAGCCATAGAATCGCTTCTTGGAAAAGGGTTTATTGAGGACAAGCAGACTGAACTCCTTGATGTTCTCGACGAATATCGTGATTCAGAAGACCCCTTTGATGACAAAAAAACCAACTGGATGGGGTTTGTAAAAGACAATAGATCCATTGATAAGGTTATTGAAGTTTTTGATATATTGCGTAACGTGAACACTCAAAGAGAGGGTCAGGACCCGCTGTGGCTGCAAAAGCACCTGAATAATAAACTGCGCTACAATCCCGACTTGAGCGACAAGGTTACTTATCATATAAAAACCAGCATAAATGCTCTGGATAAATTCAAGCAAACCAGGCATTACTAATTTGACCGACATGACCAATATAGCAGACCTGCTTTTCGAAGCCCGGCTTCTCAAGGAAATACCAAGATCAGGTTACAGCTTCCTGGGCGCAGGCAGAGAATCCATAGCTGAACACACCTATTCAACCGCATTTATCGGCCTTGTGATGTCCCGCCTTGTCAAGGGGATTGACCAGCTCAAACTTATTTCAATGTGCATGATACACGACCTCCATGAAGCCAGAACCGGCGACTTAAATTATGTTCAAAAACGATACATCAAAGACAATGGCGAAGAAACGGCTGTTGCGCACATGGCTGACGGCCTGCCCTTTGGCGACCACTTTATAGGCCTTATAGATGAATTTAACAAAGGCACAACCCATGAGGCAAAACTCGCAAGGGATGCTGACCAGCTTTCCTTTATACTTGAACTCAAGTGCCTTTCAGACACAGGATACAAACCGCCCGATGGATGGCTTCCAAACATCATTGACCGCCTTGTCACAGATACTGGCATGGCTCTGGGTGCATCCATAATGGAAACTCCCTCAGATGCCTGGTGGCGGTTAAATATTGAAACAGATAAAGATAAAAATTCAACGGA
Source organism: Desulfobacterales bacterium (assembly GCA_029939895.1). GTDB lineage: Bacteria > Desulfobacterota > Desulfobacteria > Desulfobacterales > JAOZSB01 > JAOZSB01. Next base: position 6,868 of record JAOZSB010000039.1, on the reverse strand, counting down.
GAAAACATGATCTGGCTTTTTAAGACATATAATTCGAGCGTGGGCAAAAAACTTGTTATGGCGTTAACCGGACTTGGCTTTTGTGCTTTTCTGGTAGTACACTTGATTGGCAACCTGACCCTTTTTGGAGGGGCTGAATATTTTGAGGCCTATGTAACAAAACTGCACACACTTGGCCCTGTCATACCAGTTGTAAATTTTGCCCTCTTAGTTCTTGGAACAGTCCACGTCATAACCGGGGTACTTCTTTTCCGTGAAAATCTGATTGCCCGCCCGGTCAGGTATAAAGTGAAAAAAAACGCCGGGGGCAGAACCATTGGTTCTGCGACCATGCCCTACACTGGTTTTTTTCTTCTTTTTTTTCTTGCATTCCATCTTCTTGATTTCCATTTTGCAGACAAGTCCGGCACAACCCTGCATCAGATAATGGTAACTGTCTTTTCCAGTCCCATAAACATTATATTCTATACAGCAGCCACGATTTTAACCGGGGTTCATGCCAGTCACGGTTTCTGGAGTGCATTCCAGACCATGGGAATCAACCACACCAAATATACGCCAGCCATAAAAGGACTTGCCATTGCTTTCAGTTTAGTCATGGCAGTTGGATTCGGCACTTTACCCTTTTTACTGGCCGCCTGATAAACTGCCACGGGCAGACTTTTTATGTGTTTATTTTCTGCCCACAACGAAATATGAAATATACGCGTATGTCATATCCTTAAATTGATAAGGGCCTGAACTTCTGCGCCATTTATCGTCCCTGTGCTATCTTTCATCAATTACATTTCCGCTCCATTTGTTCCGTTATCTCCAGTATATTCATCAGTTTGTTAATATTCAATGCTGCATACTCGCACCCATATTCTATTTTAACTTTTTAATACTACCACAAAAAGCCATCAAACCTCCTGCAACCAGAGTTGCAACCTCAAGTTTAGTAGAATCGACTTCAACATTCTGATTTAACAATAGATATTATAGCTTTCCATCATTTTTCTGCAATTTTTGTTGATCTGCTTGACTTCAAATAAAAAGCCTCTGTTTTAAATTTTTCTCAATATATAACAAGACGTTATACAACCATTACTACTTTTGGCATCTGCATTGCAATGCTTATTCACAACTTATGAATGATTTAATAATATTTTAAACATAAATTTTAAAAACTGTAGAGGAGAAAAAAATGAAAAAGCTTTTTATTATGATAACAGCATTGTCAATGGTTATAGCAGGTTCAAATGGTGTATTTGCAATGAGCAGTAATTCTACTCCCGCTCCACCACCTCCTGCTGCAGATGCAAAAATGTTTGACCGCTACGTTTCTATTGGTGACAGTTTAACACAGGGTTTCATGGGTGTTGGTGTTGACCAGACAAGACAGCCCTGGGCATACCCAAACAGAATTGCACAAAAAATGGGAACAGACTTTAACCAGGCCCTTCTCAAGTTTCCAGGATTTTACGTCAATATAGAAGATATAGCAAAGGGCAACATCAGATGGTATCAATATTATTATGTAATTACAGGCGGAAAAAGAGTTGACAATTATGATGATCAGGAAATCCTTAACAACTTCGCAATCACAGGTTCCGATATAAGTACTGCACAGTACAGCACTGGCGAAGAGGGTGGATTTTACAAGCTGGTTCTTGGCAAAAAGGGAAGACCTATGGTAGACCAGGCTCTTGACAGAAAACCTACTTTCGCAACCATATTTTTAGGAAACAACGACCTGTTGGGTGCTGCATTAAGGTGCAACCTGGATGAACTTACTCCAACTAAAATCTTCAAGGCTGACTATGCCCGCCTTGTTTCAAGAGTAAGATCAGAACTTAAAGAAAACGGCGGATCTATTCAAGGCATAGCAATGGCCAATCTTCCAGATGTATCATGCATAGCATTTCTTGATGCTGACCCAAACCCGGATTCACCAGCAGGAACTGTAAAGCCTTTCTTCCTGTATCAATCAACTGAAACTTTAAGACTTACTCCGGCAGACATAGAAAAAATTCAGGAAAGACATGCAGAGTTCAACAATGTAATTAAAGAAGCAGCACTTAGTAATGGATGGGCACTGGTTGATGTAAACGAGACTTTTACTGACATCAAAGAAAACGGCAGAGGCCTTCTTAGAGCAGACGGCTCCGCAAGCAGCAGAGTCATTGACGCTGAATACCTGGGCGGACTTTTCAGCCTCGACGGAGTGCATCCATCAGTAACCGGCGCATCAGTTGCAGCCAACACTTTTATTGAAGCAATCAACGAAGACTACGGAACTCAGATTGGTTATGTTGACGAGTACAATACTTCCGAGCAGGACACGCTTTACATTGCTCCTTACGACCCAAGAACGATTGTAAACAGCTGGATCGGCAAAGGCCTGTACTTCCTGGTTGACCTGTTCGCATAGAAATTGAAACAGGCAGGCAGATTACAAAAAAACATTTAACAATAACATAAACAACTAAAACCATTAACTCCGTGTAAAAAGTCGCTGGCAAAATATAGGCGGCTTTTTACACGGATTTTTTTTTAATTGAACTAAACTTCATTAAATGCAATTCTTGCCAATAATTTTTTGTTTTTTCGGGCGGACATGAATTTTAATTTGCCAGAAAAATATACAAAAAGCCTGTTTTCAACCTGATATAAAAAAAGGCTTCAATTGGATTCAAGGCAATCCTTTGAAGATGCCTGAAGAGGATAACCATGCCTGTCTACCTTGATGCACTAAAAACCGGCCTGCTTGATGAACGAATCAAATCAGCTGCCCAGCTGCTCAATGCCTGTGAGCTATGCCCCAGAAAGTGTGGATCAAGGCGGCTTGCTGGAGAGACAGGTGTTTGCAAGACAGCGGACAAAGCTTTTGTTTCGAGCTTCAGCCCCCATTTTGGCGAAGAAGAACCCCTGGTGGGTCAAAACGGTTCCGGCACAATATTTTTTACTCACTGCAACCTGATGTGCAATTTCTGCCAGAACTTCGACATCAGCCACGAGGGTATTGGCGAGGAAGCCACTGACCAGACCCTGGCTGCCGTGATGCTCCATCTACAGGCAAAGGGTTGCCACAACATCAATTTTGTGACACCAACCCATGTTATGCCCATGATTTTATCGGCCCTGAAAATCGCTGGAACAAGCGGCCTGAACGTCCCATTGGTGTACAATTGCGGGGGATATGAAAGTGTTGAATCCCTGAAACTGCTTGACGGCATAATTGATATTTATATGCCGGACTTCAAATTCTGGGACCCTGAAATCGGAAACATCACCTGCGGAGTTAAGGATTATCCCCAGGCAGCCCGTGATGCTGTAATGGAAATGCACAGGCAGGTGGGGGATCTGACAATTGACCCAAAAACAGGGCTTGCCAGCAAAGGGCTTTTGATTCGACACCTTGTTATGCCCGGTGATTTCGCTGGTACAAAGCATGTTATGGGGTTTATTGCCGAAAAAATTTCAGGGAACACATATGTAAATATTATGCCCCAATACAGACCTTGTGGAAACGCCTGGAAAATAAAAGAACTTTCCACTCGACTTTCACGTCAAGATTATGATAATGCTATTAATGTAGCAAAAAAAATGGGAATAACAAGGCTGGATGAACGATAGTTAACAATAGTAATCAGGTCGGATAACAGATTTAAAAACAGACACAGAGGGTATTTCATGACCCTGCGACAGCCCTGCAATGAAATATGTTATTGGATTTTTAAAAAAAAGATAATTACTAAATAATATGTTCGGACTTTTCAAACCCAAAAAAAAAGAACGCATCCTTTCCGGAGAAAGAATTAACGCCATTGGCGATATTCACGGCTGCTATGAAAAGCTCGAAGAGCTTTTATCGGTGGCAGACGTTAATCTCTATTCTGAAAAGCTTGTATTCCTGGGAGACTATATTGATCGGGGTCCACAGACATACGAGGTCATTCAGAGGCTGATTGAACTCAAACGACAGCACCCTGACAATGTAATTTTTCTGAAAGGGAACCACGAAAAAATGCTGGAGATGTTCCTTTCAGGGGAAGATCGCTTCCTGTTCCTTGATAATGGCGGCAACAACACTCTTGATAGCTATATGCAGCTAGGCCAGGAATGGGATTCTTCACCTATTCCGCCAGAACATGCCTTGTTTTTTTCAAACCTTAGGTTATACTATGAATCAGAGGACTATATATTTGTCCATGCTGGCCTGAGAAAAGGTGTCCCCCTGGAAAAACAGACGGAAAAAGATCTTTTGTGGATCAGGAGCAAATTTATACATACTGACCATGACTTTGGAAAACCAATAATTTTCGGTCACACCCCCTTTCCTGAGCCATATGTGGACGATAACAAAATTGGCATAGACACAGGAGCTGTCTATGGCAAGACACTAACGTGCGTAAAGCTCCCGAATAAGGAATTCATAAGCGTTTAGATTTCTTTTTTTTTAAAAACGGATTATGCAGTATCAGATAAAAAAATTTCCTGCCTTAAAATCGGCACTAATAGATTAGGACTAAACAACATGGTTGATAAAAATACAAAAATGGCAAACAGTGTGCTGAAAAAAATTGAGTGGCTCGGTCACGCAGGGTTTATGATCAAGGCTTCCGGCAAGACTGTTGTCATTGACCCTTTTCAGGTTACAAAAGATATTAAGGCTGACCTGGTGCTGCTCACTCATTCTCATTACGATCACTGCTCCATTGCAGACCTGGAAAAGATCAGAAAACCCGATACAAAGTTTGTAACTGAAAGCGATTCTGCTGGAAAATTCGAGGGCGACACAACTATTTTGAAGCCCAATGAAAAAACCACCGTACTCGGCTTTGACATTAAAACAGTTCCAGCTTATAATACTAATAAAAATTTTCACCCTAAAGAAAGCGGGTGGCTCGGATTCATAATAAATATTGACGGCGTGAACGTTTATCATGCTGGAGACACAGACTTGATTCCTGAGATGAACAGTGTTAAAACTGACATCATGCTGGTTCCGGTCTCTGGAACTTATCTTATGACAGCCGAGGAAGCAATTGAGGCAGTAACCAGAATTAAACCTGCAATCGCAGTCCCAATGCATTACGACGCTATTGTCGGAACAAAAAAAGATGCGGACTTTTTTAAGGAGGGGTGCAAAGATATATGCGAAGTCGTTATAAAAGATTGACTATTGTACTGTTTTTGACAATTTTTCTTACAGGTGCTTCTGTAGCACTTGCCCAAAGACTGGCTGTCAAGGTTCCAGAAGCCAACATCAGATCTGGCCCTGATACAAAAAGCGATATTCTCTGGAAGGTAGAGAAATATCACCCCCTTGAAATCATAGAAAAAAAAGGCCAGTGGTACAAGTTCAAGGACTTTGAAGGAGATGAAGCCTGGATATACAGCCCGCTACTGGGTAAAATCAGGGCAGTTATTACTGTTAAGGAAAAATGTAACATAAGATCCGGCCCTGGTACAAAATATAAAACCGCCTTCCAGGTAGAGGCTGGAATACCCTTTAAGGTACTCGACAAAAAGGGAAGCTGGCTGAAAATTATTCATGCTGACGGCGATTCCGGCTGGATTCATAAATCTCTGGTCTGGTAAGGCCCGTATTAACTGACTAACTGTACAAAATTTTAATTTTTTTTTGAGGTATAATTTAAGTGGGAATAATCGAAATAAATGGCAAGTGTGTCGTTGGCGTTGGCTCTGCACTCGTGGATATACTGTTTAATGCAGATGACGATTTTGTAAAAAACGCTGGTGGCTCCAAGGGCGGCATGGAATGGGTCGATATGAGCGTGATTGACGAGGCTGTTAAAAATGCTCCAGAAAAACCAGTCATAGTTCCAGGTGGTTCAGCCTGCAACACAGTCACAGGAATTGCCCAGCTTGGCGGCACTTCAAGGTTTGTTGGCAAAAAAGGAAAAGACGACCTTGGTAAAATACTTGAAAACGCAATCAGCGCAATTGGTATGGAGCCAGCACTCATCAGCTCTGACTCGCCCACTGGCCGGGTTGCATCAATAATCACCCCGGATGCCCAGCGGAGCATGTTAACTTTTTTAGGTGCTTCTGCTGAACTTGCACCAACTGATATTGACGAGGCCATGTTTAAGGACGCTGCGATTATCCATGTTGAGGGCTACCAGATATATAACAAGGATCTTTTAATTGACATCCTGAAAAAGGCAAAGGCTTCAAAAGCCCTGGTATCCCTGGATCTTGCAAGTTATACAATTGTTGAGGATGCTCAGGATTTTATTGGTGAGCTGGTAAAAGAATATGTGGACATCCTGATTGCAAACGAAGACGAAGCAAGAGCCTATACTGGAATCTCCGATGAGCCAAAGGCTTTGGAAGCAATGGGGGAAAACGTCCTGATAGCAGCACTCAAGGTCGGCAGCAGGGGCAGCTCAGTGCTGCACGATGGACGTGTTACGCAAATCAAACCAGTCCCAGGCATTGATGCCATTGATACAACAGGAGCCGGAGACCTTTGGGCTGCGGGCTTTTTATACGGGCTTGTGGAAGGTTTTTCTATGGAAAAGTGCGGTGAAATTGCATCCGTCTGCGGCGGGGAAGTCTGCAAGGTTATTGGTGCCAGCATTCCAGATGAAAAATATTTAGAAATAAAAAAATCATTGTAGCCCTTTCAAAAATAGCGAATGTACAACCATAAACCTGAAATTGTAAATACAGTTTGTCAGGTACATAAAACCCGACGAATTATGGACGTGCCTGAAGAAAAAATAGGATTCGCATTCAAGATCAAGGCGTAAAAAACAACATAACCACAGGCGTACTCAGTTGTACGCCGAGGATTATGTTTTTTTTACAACGCAGATATTGGATGTGAAGACATTTTTTATCAGGTACATTTAAA
>JAOZSB010000289.1 GCA_029939895.1 Desulfobacterales bacterium | reverse complement strand
ATCAGGAATCAAAAATGGATGAGCTTGATTTTCTTTCAAAATCGTTTAACACATTCCTGGCAAAACTGCGTAACATGATAAAGCACATTAGTGAGAATGCACACACCCTGTCGTCATCTGCAGAAGAATTTGCAGTAATCTCCACACAGATTGCCACAAGCTCGCATGAAATGACTTCCCAGGCATCATCGGTTGCCGCAGCTTCCGAGCAGGTAAGCACAAACGTAAATACAATTGTAGCATCAGCAGAAGAAGTAGGTGCGCAGGTTAAGACAATTGCCGACTCATCTGAAAATTCTTCCAGGAGTATTGGCGGTGTTGGCGATTCTGTCGGCTCGGTTTCAGAGTCAGTTAATGCAATTGCAGCTTCAATCGAGGAAATGTATGCAACACTAAATGAAGCAGCAAAAAGCTCTGGAAGGGGTGCAAGCGTTACCAACAATGCCGCAGATAAAGCAGATCAGACAATGGCTATTGTAAACAAACTTGGCGATGCTGCAAAGGAAATTGGCGATGTGATTGATCTTATTAAAGGGATCGCAGCACAGACCAACCTTTTGTCCTTGAATGCTGCAATTGAGGCTGCTGGCGCAGGTGATGCTGGAAAAGGATTTGCTGTTGTAGCAAATGAAGTAAAAGAACTGGCAAGGCAGACATCCGGCGCAACCGATGAAATCCGCGGCAAGGTTGAAGGAATACAGTCAAACACCAGCGCCGCAATTGCTGCAATTGGTGAAATTGTATCAATCGTTGTTGAAATAAATTCAATCATGGGAACCATTGCCGCAGCAACTGAGGAGCAATCCGCCACAACTAACGAGATTTCCCAAAGCATTTCACAAACAGCTTCAAATTCAAAAGTAGTCACAAAAAGCATCCAGGATTCAGTCACCTTGAATAATGAAATTTCCAGAAACATAAAGGAAGTTTCCATTGCAATGACCGATGTTGCCAGGTCTACATCCGAGGCTGCAACCGGGGTTCAGGATATTTCAATGAACATACAGGGAATCAGCACCGGGTCACAGGAAACCTCTACCAGCGCAGAACAAAATAATGCATCATCACAGGAACTCGCCAAAATGGCAGCAGACCTTTTAATGACAATAAAATGGTTTAAAGTAGATAAGTAATTACTAGCTGCTTGAAAAGTAAAAAAGCATAAACAAAAAGGGGTGCAATGCATTGTGTCCCTTTTTGTTTTGGAGCTGTTAAAAATACTTCTGTTATTTCAATTGAAATTTCCTGGAAATCATGTCGCAAAGGTGTTCGCCAAGGGGGATGGCTGATGTTGCTGCTGGTGATGGTGCATTGCAGACGTGAAAGGTGCGCCTGGATTCTGCAAACAAAAAATCGTGCACCAGGGTTCCGTCACGCATCACAGCCTGGGCACGGATGCCTACTGGGTATGGCTGGAAGTCGGTTACCGACAGTTCCGGGCAGTACTTGCGAACCCGTGCCAGGTATCCGGGTTTATACATGGAGTCTTTAAACTCGCCAATCCCTGACTTTAGATGTGATCCTATCACCTTCCAGAATCCAGGGAATGCCACCATGTTGATACTGTCTTTCAAATTTAGGTTAAAGTGGCCATACCCTTCACGCTTCCACCCTAATACCGCATTGGGCCCGACAGTAACCGACCCGTCAATCATTCTTGTTAAATGCACGCCCACAAAGGGCAAATCAGGATCAGGGATTGGGTAAATCAGGTGATTGACAATTTTATTATACTGTTTGTGAAGCTGGTAGTATTCTCCGCGAAAGGGTATGATCTGGAAGTCAATGTCAATGCCGGCCATTTTTGCAATTCTATCGGCCGCAAGTCCGCCGCATGCAACAAGGTAGCGGGTTTCAAAGCGGTCGCCAGCCTGAACTTCAACGCAATCACGCTTTTCGGTAATTGCTGTTACTGCACTAAAAGTTTTTATCTCACCGCCCATTGCAGTAAACAAATCTGCCATTCGTGAAGTAATTACATGATAGTCAGTAATCCCCGTGGCAGGCACAAACAATGCTCCAACCCCGGTTATCCTTGGTTCACGCTGTTTCAGTTCCGAGGGTGTCAGCCTGTGGGTTTCAATCCCATTTAAAACGCACCTCTTCTCAAGGGCTGCCATGCGTTGAAATTCAAGCTGGTCCGTGGCAACCAGCAGTTTACCGCATTGATCTACCGGGAGTCCATGTTCACGGCAAAAGGAAACCGTGGCTGCTGCACCTTTTTTGCAAAAGTCAGCCTTCAGACTACCCGGCTCGTAGTAAACTCCGGCATGTATAACTCCTGAATTGCGGCCGGTCTGGTGCTGTGCCAGCCTGCCCTCTTTTTCGAGCAGCAAAATTGCAGCACCTGGAAATTGTCGTTGAAGTTGCCATGCGGTTGAAACACCTACAATACCGCCACCTATGAGGATGATGTCATATTTTTTCATTTATTGTTTTTCATTTGAAATGTATGCTCTAACAAGGATGCTTAGTCCTGTTTTGGTTCGATCTCCCTTGCCAGTTTATAGGCAAGCATTTTAACTGCGCCTTTGATTGCCACATCTATTGCATTTCCCACATCCAGGCTTGCGTCCATTGTTGCGCCCATTGCAACATGCTTTTTCCTTAACTCCGTGCCCATTGCGCTGGCAATAACTTCAACCTCGCCAGTGGCAACATTTATTAACCTTGCATCAAGGGCGACAGTAATTTCAACAGAGTCGATATATGCAACCCCCACGGTCATTTTTTCTTTTTCAACATTAGCACTGGTCACCACACCTAAAAGGATCATTTCAGCACCAAGCTGTTTACCAACAGAAACCGCCCGTGAAGTTTCTATAAGCCCGGTCTGCCCCAAAGATATTTCTTTAAGCAAATCGTTTAGCCGAAATCGTTCGATAATCCTGAATCTTTTGTAAGGATACAGTTCAGAAATAAGTCGCAGAGGTATTTTGTCGGCAGCACCTTTATATTCATCCAGGAGCTTGCTATTGTTCGTAAAGGGAAGTATAGCAATTATTGGTCGCTGTTTTTTTGTAAACCGGGTTAATTCTTTTTTATCAATTTTTGTTTCAATACTTGTCTCAGCTTTTTTTGCATTGCACGATCCAAGCAAAGCAATAACAGCAAAAGCAGTAAACAAGACTTTTACCATATTTGACAATTTCATACTATCTGTCCCTCCACCATCGGCAAAAATTCATAAAATACTATGCCCTGCCCCCATATTGTCAAGCCTAAACATCAATTGTACTGTATTTCACAGCCTTCAAATCCATAATCATTTTTTAAATATTTTCTAACATATCACATTTTCTTTTTTTTTAATATAACACATTTTTATTTCCCTGTTGAACATTTAATGAAAGTATAGTAATAATACATAAATTTTCAGAGCTAAAATTTGCCAAAACAATTAAAAAACATGACCAATTCTACATTCATAACATTTTGAATGTTATAATAAATTACATTATCGAAGGTCCCATCCAATGAAAAAAAATCAGCCAGGTTTAACAGCTCTCATTATTGTCCTCACCCTGGTATCCTTTAATCTGAATGCTGCTGATTTAAAAATAGGAGTTGGCAATACACTTCCGCCATATTTTATTCTGGAAAACAACAAAGGCATTGAAATGGAAATCATTCAAGAAGCCTTGATGACCAAAGGGCATACAGCCACACCGGTTTACCTTCCCTTTGCCAGGATCCCCCTCTATATGCGCCAGGGCAAAGTCGATTGTACCAGCCCAATAAATGAGGCCTCAAACATAAAGGCGCATTTTTCTGATGTTCACATCACCTACCAGAACTATGCAATATCACTGGTTAGCTCAAATCTATCAATTAAAAATATTACCGATCTCAGGAACAAGAGCGTTCTGGCATTCCAGGACGCTACCAAATATCTTGGTCAGGAGCTTCAAGGCATGGCAAAAACAAACCCCCTTTACAGAGAAGAAGCGGATCAACTTGACCAGGCAAGCCAGCTTTTCAACAAGCACACCGAAGTAATTATAGCAGATGGCAATATTTTTAAATATTTTTCCAGACAACTAATAAATGAAATTGATGCCCCTCAGGGGACAGTCTATCACAGACTATTCCCGGCAACCACATACAAGGTTGCATTCAATGATGAAGCGATTATGAAGGATTTTAATGCCGGACTAAAGCAGATCAAAGCATCCGGCCTTTATGATAAAATCTTTTCTCGCTATATAGACTAAACAAATTCAGTCTGTTTTTTTAACCTTATTTCTGCCAAAGGAGGCAGCATGAAGCTGAGCATAAGAATTTTTATAATACTTATTTTCACAATTGGAATTTTCTCTAGTCCATCTGTTGCTGCTGAAGATGAAGATATGACCATCCGGTTTTTGTGCTGGAAAGATTATGCCACGCCCTACCTTGGCGGCTTTAAAGCACTTGTTAAGGAAAAATATAATATAAATCTTAAAACCGAGGTCAATAATGTTTCAAAGCCAACGGAATTCTGGTCAAACGCACGCAAGAAAACCGTTGATCTTATTTCGCCTGCACATAACATCCCCATGAGCCGCAGAAAAAACTTTGCAGAATCTGGAGTTGCCCTGGAAATTAATCTTGCAAACGTGCCTAATTATAAAAACCTGCTCCGGTTTCTTCAAAAAAACCGCTTTGTAACCATGGATGGAAAAGTTTTTGCAGTCCCCTATACCATTGGGCACTATGGATTGGCATATAATTCTGAAAAAGTATCAAAACCAGAATCATGGGCAGTATTATGGGACCCGAAAAATAAAAATCAGTATACGGTTTCCAGGGATTACCCGGATTGCAACGTATACACAACAGCACTTGCAGCAGGCGCAACATACAACGACATTTACAACTATGATAAGCTTATAGCCAGGATTCCACGGGAAGCATTGCAGAACAGATTAAACGCCCTTGCAGCCAATGCTGCCTCCCTGTGGGAAGGAACCGCAAACCCGGCTGAATTTCCAAACCTTACCTATGCTGCCACATGGGGCTACGCAGTTGCCATAGCCAATAAAAACGGCGGGAAATGGAAAATGGCCAAGCCAAGAGAAGGCTCTACAAGCTGGATTGACCACTGGTTGATTACTTTTGCTGTACAAGATGATCCAAAAAAGAAAAAAATATGTGAAGAATGGATTAATTATTGCATCTCCACCAAACTGCAAACCGGTGTGATTCGCAACTGGGGCGTATCCCCGGTCATTACAAACCTGACAACCGAACATATCACCAATAATGAAATGCAGACATTTAACGTGGGGGATAATGATTTCTGGAAAAGCCTGTCTCTCTGGCAAACCCAGAATTCCAGAACAATTCAGGTATTTAAAAATTACTGGAGCACTGCAATAAAAGCAAGAAAACAATAACCGCACAAAAACACGCAAAGCCATTTGGCAGCCGCTTTTCAGGGAGTTTTGCACACGGGCTGGCATATAATGACAAAGGGGATATGCTGTTGCCAAAGCCAACCAGAATGATGGTGTATGGAAAATGGCCAAACCAAAGGAAGGCACCACCATCTGGGTTGACCACTGGCTGATTACCTATGCAGTAAAACGCGAACCAAAAAAGAAACAAATATGTGAAGAATGGATCAATTACTGCCTTACCACCAAAACACAGGTGGGTGTCATCCGCAACTGGGGCGCAACCCCGGTCGTAAAAAACCTGACAACCGGCTACCACATCACCAAACAGGAAAAATTGACCTACAACGTAGGCGACAACGACTACTGGCAAAATCTGTCCCTGTGGCAAAACCAGTCACCCAAAACCATAAAAAAATATAAAATGT
>JAOZSB010000288.1 GCA_029939895.1 Desulfobacterales bacterium | reverse complement strand
ATTAAATACATTGGTTAATTTATGAAAATTACAAAATCAAATTTTTTGCTGTCTGGTTTTTTTATACTAATTTTTTTCCTTTTTTGCGGGGGAGCATCATATGCAGATGACCTGATGGTGCTGACTGAAAACGACCCGCCAGACACATATGCCTGTGGTTCTGAGGTTTGCGGATATGCAGCTGATCTTGTGAAGGAAATAATTGCAAGACACGGAACAAAAACAAAAATTCAAATATGGCCCTGGAAGCGAGCCTATCATTACTTATCCACAAAACCCAATGTGGTACTTTTCCTGACAGCTTACACTTTGGATCGTGCTGACAAATTCATGTGGGTCGGCCCCCTTGGTGTTAATAAATACTCGTTGATCAGATCACGAATATCCAAAAACCCCAGTCCGACCCTGGAAGAAGCAAAGCACCTTAAGATAGGAACCTATGCAAATGATGTGAGGGAAAAGATTCTGATAGATATTGGCTTTTCTCCTTCAAATTTCACACGCCTCCATGGCTTGAATGCTAACACCGTAAACCTGACAATGCTTTTATCCGGCAGGATAGAACTTTGGGCAACCAGCCTTTCAACGGCTAAAAAAGTATATGTAGAGATGCAAAAAGACTGCCCCGTACCAAGCCTTTGCAACAGGCTTGAATTTTTAGATGCCGAAGATATTTTTGAGCCAATCCTTGACCTCCAGTCACATTATCTTTATGCTGCTTTTTCCATGGGAACAAATCCTGAAATTGTAAAGCAATGGCAAAAGACTCTTGAGCAAATGAAGCAGGACGGAACCTACGAAAAAATCATCATGAAAGATAAAAATGGCAAAGAGTATCTAACATTTGACAACCCGTTTAAAATAAACAATTAGTTTTAAGGAAGATCACTCCCTGGCTCCTATTTTTGAATCGAATCCAGATTTTTTTTGATTGTTTTTGTTGCATGATGATCAGGCCCGAATTGCCTGGTTACTATTTCCAATGCTTTTGTGTAGTTCTTTACGGCATTTGCATAATCGTTTTTGGCTACATATGCCACCCCAAGATTGTTGTAAACCCTGGCAACATTCGGATGGTCGGGACCAAGCTGTTTCAGGGCAATTTTCAATGCTGTTTTAAGAAAACCGATTGCCTGTCCATGCCTGCCCTTGTTTTGATATGCCATCCCCAGGTTATTGTACCCCAGGCTTTTATCAAGCTCATCGTTTGTAACGTCAATAATTGTCTGTGAGTAAATTGCTGCCTTGCTGTTTTTCTGCAATTTCAAGGACAGGTTGGCAAGGAGCTTCAGATATTTTACATTCTTTTCAGTATCCACTGCGCCATGCTTTAAAAAGCTTTCATAGGCTATGGATATTTTTTTCTCTGCTTCTTTCAGTTTCCCCTCACGCCCCAGTTTGTCAGCTTCTTCAAACATGGACTCAATTTTTTCAGGCGATAATAATTGATCTCTGGTGCTGCCTGTTTTTACTTCTTTTTCAGCACACCCTGTAACAAAAAATAGTACGCAAATAAAAACCAGAAAGAATTTTTTTTTGTCTGCTGTCATTTTTAACGTCCTTATTTAAGGTATTGATTTATCTTTTTGAAAAATTTTGCCCTGTTTATTAAATACGATTCATATCATTAATATATTTTTTTGAAAAAAACTATTTTAGATATTTTTTTATATTTTTTGTTTTCTTATGGTCTGGCCCAAGCAGCTCTGCATACATGTCATAAGCCTTTTTGATGTAATGATTTGATTCTTCTTTGGGTTTATCCATTTTTTGATAAAGATACCCTATCCAAAAGTAGTTATTGGCAATCTTTAGTCGTTCGGGCCTTGATTTATTAGACATGAATTCCAATGCTGCGAGGTATAGCTCAACAGCTTTACCATACTCTTTCATGTAATAAAAAGTTGTCCCAACATTGTTATAACAAAGGGCAATGCTTGATCTGCTCGGGTTTTCAGATTTCTGTAATACCTCAAATGTAAGCCAGAAATAGCTCATGGCATCATCATAAGCACCTTTTTTTTGATAAGCATAACCCAGGTTGTTATAGTGCAAGGAGATACGGGAGGAGGTGTCCCTGTTATTTTTCAAATCACTTTCCAGTGCCATTTTGTGATAACCAATGGCAAGATCATACTCACCATTGTCAGTATACTCCACCCCTAAATTCATAAACTCTCCAGCGACTTTTTTATGATCGCTGCCAAATTTATCCAAGTCAATTTTCAATGCCTTTTTATAATACTTAATAGCAACTTTATGATTTTTCACCTCGGAATATGTTTCCCCAAGGTCATTATAGCACTCAGCAAATTTGGGGTGAGTTATGGCGTAATACTTTGAATAGTTCTTGAGGGTCTTTTTATAATACAAGACAGCATCTTTATAATCACCATTGCCAGAATAGGCAGTAGCAAGCCCTGAGTACAGCTCACCAACTTCGATGTCATCATCACCTGATTTTTTCCTCACGATTTTCAATGCTTTTTTACAATATACAATAGCTTCTTTATAATCACTTCTTTTGTTGTGCATCCCTCCAAGAACAGAGTAGCACAAACCCTTATCAAGCTCATCATCTGATATGCCGATAATCGCCTGGGAATATGAAGTTACCTTTTCAAAATCATCCATTGCTGCCGCAATAATCAGCAGCAGTCTAAGAAAACGCAACTCCCCTGGCAGGTCTTTTGCCCCAAATTTCAGGTAATTTTTATAGGCATAGGACACCTTTGCCAGGGCTTCATTGAACTTCCCGGCATAATATACTTCCTGTGCTTCCTCAAGTAAGGCATCAGTCTCTTCCGGGGTTAATAACCGGTCTTTTGCAGGGATTGAATAACGATTAGTTGCTGATTTATTGTCTGTGACACACCCTGTTATTAAAAACAAAGCACCCATCATAATCATAATAAAAACAATGAATAATTTTTTCATTTTATCAATTCCATTTTTTTAAAATATAATATGTGTATCCTGAAAAAAGGTTTGTAAAAAGCAACACTTCCTTGAGCTGACCCAGGAATCAATTTACAAAACCGATGAATTTTACATATTATAAAAAAAGAGACAGGCTGCTTTTTGTATTTGAGTAGTCAATTGAAGTTTCCGCACAGTTGCTGATAAAACAGCTAACCCACTTAAATTTTTTTTGCTATATAAAAAGTCATCCGTTGTTTATGGCTTTAAACTACAGGATTACTTTTTTTGTTTGTTATTTTTTTTCATCAAAACAATACCAACGGGCTGAGAACCATTGAATGCTTCAAAGAGACGTTCCTGGATTCCTATTGCTTCGTCCCTGTCTTCAAATTCTCCTAAAAATACCCTGTACCCCATGCTGTCGTCGCTTCCCTTGCGTAAAAAACCCGGGAACCCATGATCCCTGACTTTTTTCAGAATTTTTGTCGCCTGTTTTTTTGATTCATAGTTCCCGACAAAAACTTCAAATATCTCATTCCTTTTTAAGGGTTTTCCATTATTCAGGCTTGTAGCCGGAATGTTATTGGACAGCTTTCTTGCAAGGTCGTCAATCGCCCTCATCTTGACGGACTCCCGGATGTTCATCCCGGTACGCAATGTCAGCAGGGGGATGAAAAGGATATTCAGGGGAATTCCACCTTCATGGTAGGTAACCTCCTGGCTGTCGGTCCATATCTGCCTGCTTGTCCGTGTATCCCAGATCGTAATCTTTGCTGCAATCCTCATCTGTGAGTAGACACCGGCGTAAACCCGTTGAAAATCGACAACCTCACCAAATACTACAGCATCACAGCCCAACATGTCGCCAAGCCTGTCAATGGGCATGCTTATCAGGGCTGCATGGTCAAGGTTGTTTTTTTTAAGAACCTCATCAATAAAAGCAATCTCTACATCACGATATGATTTTACGCTCAAATGCCCGTATAAGCTGTTCCTCACCAGAACTTCAAGCTCCCTGGTGGTCGTGGAGTTGCCAAATGGAAGAAGTGCGATGGATTTAGGTGGATCGCCACGGGCAACCGCCAGGGCCATGTCCTGGTAGCTTGTATGTAAAGATTTTTTTTCTGCACACCCCACGCACATGCCAGCCAGAATGCAGGCAATTGTCAAAATAATTATTCTATTCAATTTCCCCATAATAAGCATCTATGCACCAGGCCCCGCAGGAATCTCAATTTTACCCACAGGTTTGTTTTTGCGCCCACTTGGAAATTCTTCAATTTCAGAATACACCAGCACCTACCCTCCTGACATCCCATGTAGCAGAGCCACCGTATTTTCGCCCAGCACGCCGTGATTGTAGCCACCTTCAAGAATCGCAAAAAGCCCGGCCTTGTTTCTATCTGCCGCCTCCTTTGCCTGCCTGCCAAAAAGTTCATAATCTGAAGTCTTCAGGAGTCCGCCCCAATCATCTTCGTGATTATCAAAACCCGCAGAGATACCTATTATATCAGCGTCTGTATCTTCTAACGCCTCCTTTATGCCCAGCCTGTATGCATCAATATCGTACTCTTCGGCATTATATACCGTTACATAGTCCTTTGGATCAAGGATATTTACAGTACCGTCACCATCGTGAAGGTCAAAATCAAGGATAAAAGCAGTATCTATAAGGCCCCGGCTTTTGAGGGAGTGTATGGCAATCGCCATATTGTTGAAATAGCAAAACCCCCAGTATGAACCCCTTGAAGCATGATGTCCAGGGGGCCGGATCAGGCCAAAGCATGGTTCCTTTAATCCAAACTCCGCAGCCTGCACAGCACCGCCAGCAGCAAGTGCCGCAATATCATAAAGACCGTCATGTGTCCTTACACTGTCGATATGTGAATCAGAGTGTATTGCCCTTATGTCTTCAATATCGGCTGGCTCTGCATCAACAAACTCGGCAATTCCGCTGAGAGCCTCAACTATAGGCTCCATCCTGCCCGCTCCTGCTGCTGGATCAGACGTGTATACCTCATAGAAATCAGTGTGGAACACAACTTTCATTATACCTCCTGACAAATTCAATAATGTGTACCTGGGTTAGCACCCCCGGCTATTACATGCCGCCCCTACAGGGCTGAATTGAGGCTGGCAAACCAACACCATGCAAACTAATATTATTTTTATTACTTGAACTATTTTAACATATTTATTAGAATGAGCAACATCAAAAAGAAATTTTAAACTAATTTGCAGTATATCAAAGGGATAATCTTTCAAAATAGCATTGAACAATCATTTTTTAATTTCCAAGGGGGATAAAATGCCCGTAGCAGGCGCAGGTGGTTCACAGGGTGGAATTGGTCGTTTTTTTATTGGCCTTATAATGATGATCGCAGGGGGTTATCTTTTTTTAAACTCAATCCATGTAACAAATAACTTCGGGTTTGGTTACGCCATAAGATCCTTTGGCTCCTTTAACCTGACAACGGGAATGACATTGATTCCTTTTATCTTTGGGATTGGGTTTATATTCTACAACTCCAAAAACCCCATTGGGTGGATTCTTGCGATAGCATCCCTTGTTATGCTCGGGTTTGGCGTTATTACAAGTATACATTTTCGGTTCCGGCACATGTCTGCATTTGATCTGCTTTCTATCCTTGTTCTTCTGGTTGGCGGGATTGGACTTTTCCTGAGTGCGCTGCGGGATTTTAAGGAAGCAACCGATTAACGCACCATGCCAGGAGCTGTTATAATTGCACAAAGTAATGCAACACAGCACAAAACCGTACTGTGCTTTAAACTATGATTTGTAAGCATGTGAGCTGTTAAATTCATGCTCAAATTTGTGTTATATTTATTGAAATTTATTGACAAATTTGTGTTAGCAACAAATAGTTTTGTCCGGTTTTGGAGCAAATAAACTGTCCGG
>JAOZSB010000038.1 GCA_029939895.1 Desulfobacterales bacterium | reverse complement strand
AAATTAACGTCGGCTCTCAGCTCGTCTGACAGAGTTTTTCAGGATCGACTATATACAGCCAGGGACTATTTGGTTGAGCTAAAGAGTACCAGGTCATTAATTTCAAGAAAAAATAATCCCCTGAATATAAGTTCAGCAATTGGTCTGAGCTTGGAAAAAGACAGTACCCATAAATATTTGTTGAGTCACGACTCTGATAAAGTTTATGTCTGGAGTATGGAAAGTGGGAAAAAAATCCATACCTTTAATCAGAAAGTCATGAAATTTGGGCCAATAGATGAAGCTGGAACAAGGTTTTATGGGATGGATTCCCAGACAAGTAATTGTATCTATCTTTTTGATACAACAAAGCTTAAAGGTAAAAGAGTGCTTGATCTTGCAATGGCACCTCAGCAGGTAGATGCTCATGAATCAATGATAGCTGTTGCCGGGCGCAGCAATACTTCAGGCCAAACGCCAAAGCAGGGGATAATAGAAATATATAATAATAAAACCTGGAAACGTTTACTCCGGTTCAATGTTTCATTTATGACTCGAAATTTGAGGTATAGGAGAATCTTTGACACTGGGTTTACAAAAATTGCATTTAATTCTGACGGCAGCGAACTGGCAGTGACGACCTATTGGCAGGATGGGTTTGGCCATCCCAGGTCTGGATCAATCCATTGTCAGGTATTTGATACCAAAACAGGAAAAAGAATAAAATATTTTAATAACCGGAATGAGCGTTTTCAAAATGACGATAAGGGAATTCTGAATATTGACTATGGTTCCATAGATGGTTTACCAGTTTATGTACTTTATACTTCTACATTCAAGACTATACATTCAGCAGATGGTAAAGTAATGGCAAAGAGATTTTCGCATTATTTAAAAGGTAAAACATCTTTTGGTGTCAGGGGTTCAAATGCACAGCTTAACTTTAACGACAGTCGCATTAAACTAAAGGGTCATATTGATATCCCAGATCATGAAGTGAGTTTGACGAACAAGTTGCAGGATGTTGAAATATTTAAAAAGTTAAACCTGGTTGTTGCTTTGACCCAGGATAATAAACTGCACTTTTATAATCTGAGTACATTTAAGGAACGTCTGACAATTGCCCACAAAGATAATAATGAATGGTTTGCATATACATCCACCGGAGAGTTCGAAGCCTCTCGAAATGGTACTGATAATGTTGTCTGGTGGATGGGTGATAACTATCTGCCTTTTTCTGCTTTTCAAAACAAATTTAAATCACCAAATTTAGTTGCCAACCGCCTGGCGGAAATAAAAAAAGGAGAATTTTAATAAAAAACCTTGCTGTAATATCATTGATGAAATGAAAAAGTTAAAGAAATAAACCACCGCAGAATAACAGGTGCGTGAAGATTGACTAAAATAATCTGTCAATGGCCTCTTTTACGCTGTCTACGCCGTGGATTTCAATTTTTTTGTTTTTAGACAGCCTTTTGATATTTCCAGTCGGTACAATACACCTGGTAAATCCCATCTTTGCGGCCTCGCTTATTCTGTTCTCCACCTGGCCCACAGCCCGTATTTCGCCTGTCAGGCCAACTTCTCCAATCATCAATGTGCCTTCAGGAACTGGAACATCGAGAAAGCTGGAAGCGATTGAGCATATTATTCCAAGGTCAACTGCTGGTTCATCAACCTTGACACCGCCAGCAACCTTCATGAAAATGTCCATGCCCATTAGCTGCATCCCCAGCTTTTTTTCCATGACGGCTGATAACAGGGCCACACGGTTTTTATCAAGCCCAAGGATTGTCCGGCGCGGGGTTCCCAGGCTTGTGCTGCCTACAAGTGCCTGCAACTCTACCAGAACCGGCCTTGTCCCCTCCATACATGCGGTAACAGTAGAACCAGGCGCATTGTCAGGCCGTTCCGAAAGAAATACTGCCGATGGGTTCGGTACCTCCACCAGGCCCAGATCCTTCATTTCAAAAACGCCAATTTCGTTTGTAGAGCCAAACCGGTTTTTTACTGCCCTTAAAATCCTGTATATATAGTTGCGATCCCCCTCAAAATAAAGAACCGTGTCTACCATATGCTCCATCACCCTTGGGCCTGCAATTGCACCGTCTTTTGTTACATGGCCCACCAGAAATATCGGAATCCCGGTTTTTTTTGCAAACACCATAAGGCGCATGGTCGATTCCCGCACCTGGGACACACTGCCCGGAGCCGACGACAGGTCAGAATTGTACATCGTCTGAATGGAGTCAATCACCACAACCCCCGGCTTTTTGGTTTCAGCCATGGCAATAATCGAGTCAATGTTGATTTCCGAGGCTGCCAGGAGATTCTTGGATGCCGCACCCAGCCGCTTGCTGCGTAGCATCAACTGCCGGATAGATTCCTCGCCCGATATATACAGGGACTTCATGCCCTTTTCCGCAAACTTGTGCAGGGCCTGGAGCATAAGGGTTGATTTGCCAATACCAGGGTCACCGCCTATCAGAACCAGTGAGCCGACCACCATCCCGCCCCCAAGCACCCTGTCAAATTCGCTAATCCCCGTCATTGTCCTTTCCTCAACATCATCGGGTACAGAGTCTATTGGCACTGGCTCCGAAGAGATATGACCGTAGGCCGCACCCTTGCCCTTATCGGTCTTGGCAGCAATCGCTTCCTCGGCAAAGGAGTCCCAGCTCCCGCAGTCCGGGCATTTGCCCATCCACTTTGGGGTCTGGTGGCCACAGTTCTGGCAGGAATATATCGTTTTTGAGCTGCTTTTCATAATCAGGATCACCCGTATAATTTTGACTCGTTTTTCAAATAATCTTTGACACAGTGTAAAGATTTTTATTATTTATCTCAACAAGTACCTGAAAGACAGGTTGCGTTCTGGCGCAAACAGGCACTTATTTAAATTACATACCACTCGATAATAAAACGGGCAACAGGAATGATTGATTATCACGTTCATACATCTCTTTGCGGTCATGCACGGGGAACAATTATGGAATATTTGCGCCATGCAGAGAAAAATGGCGTAACAGAGCTTTGCTTTCTTGACCACCTGACCCTCCAGTCGGGCAACAACCTGTCCATGAGCGTTGATGAGATCCCCCTGTACTTTAATGCCGTACAGAGGTTGAAGGGCACCAGCCCTGTAACCGTCAAGGTTGGCCTTGAAGTTGATTTTGATATTAAAAATATGGACCTGATAAAACGCACAATCGATACATTTGCCTTTGACGCAATAGCCTGCTCGGTCCACTTTATTGACGGCTGGAACATGGTTTCCAGGCGATGTTCTGAAAAATATGAAACCATACCCATCGATGATATCTATGTGAAATACCTTGAAACACTTGACCATATGCTCGATTTTGACTTTTTTGATTTCATAGGCCACCTTGACGTAGTCAAAAAGTTCGGATACATTACGAAGAAGAACTTTGATGAAGATTTTAAAGGGCTGATTCAAAAAATCGCATCAAAGAATCTGGCAGTAGAGCTTAACACAAGCGGCTTTGACCACGATGTGGGAGCACCCTATCCATCGGAAACACTCCTTGGAGAATGCTTCCGGGTTGGAGTACCTGTTACTGTTAGCTCCGATGCCCATTCACCGGAATGTGTCGGAAGACACCGGGATAAAGCCCTGGAAATGCTGACTACTGCCGGATATCAGAAGGTGGCAGTTTTTGAGCGAAGAACAAGAAAAGAAATAACAATACCACGGAAATAAAAATGATCACACGTAGACTCAGTACAATCGCGCTGTTCTCATGTGTTACCCTGCTTGCCCTGCTGCTTGCGGGCCCGGCCCTTTGTTCCTCAAAGGGGGTATCAAAAAAATCTTCAAAAGCTTCGACAAAAACTACTTCTTTAAGCAAAAGCAAAGAAATCACCTATTCGCCACTCATCACCAGGCTTGTAAAGGATGGGTTTGATAAAAAAGAGCTTGTGAAACTGTATCTAAAAAAAGAAGTTAAATTTGACGTAAAAACCATTTCAATTTTCTTCCGGCATAACGAGGCCAAGCTCAATTACGACCAGTTCGCAAAAAGAAAAGCAATTAAACGGACTCTTGCGTACATGGAAAAATACAAAACTGCTTTTGCAGGGGCACAAAAGAAATTTGATGTTGATAAAAACGTAATAGCCGCAATAATTCTTGTTGAAACACAGCTTGGAAGCATCGTGGGCAGACGCTTGAGCCTGAACGTCCTGTCAACCATGGCAGCACTTGAGGAAGTCTCCTCGCGGGATATTCTCTGGCGAGCAATAAAAAGTAAAAGCAAAGTAACAAGAAAAGAACTTGACCAGTGGTCAGAAAGAAAGTCACCCTGGGCATATAAAGAGCTTGTTGCCTTGCTGGCGTACACAAAAAGAGAAAAACTCGAGCCGCAAAAAATTGCCAGCTCCTATGCAGGAGCCGTTGGAATCTGCCAGTTAATGCCGAGCAATATACTGCTTTTTGGGCAGGACGGAAGCGGCGACGGCAAAGTAATACTGTCCAACCACAGCGATGCAATCCACAGCATTGCCGCCTACCTGAAACACTACGGATGGAAACCCGGATTAAACGAAATTGAGGCTGGAAAAGTCCTCTTTACCTACAACCACTCAGATTATTACGTAAAAATTTTACAGAAAGTCTCCAAGAAACTAAAAGGTTCAAAATGAATATCTACATAGCAATTGCCTGTTTTGGCGTACTCTGCTGGATACTGACATGTGCCGCCATGATAGACGTTGCCAGACGGGACTTTGGCGGAATAGAAAAAAAAGCACTCTGGGCAGTTGTCTCCTTTGTTCCATTTATTGGGTTTGTATTATACTTTACCGTAGGGAGAAAAAAGAGTGTGAAAAAGGGAACCATCGCCCCGGAGAACCCCGAATAATCTTGTTGAAACAATAATAAATTTCCGTTCAATTAAAATATTTTATACCTCAGTAAATATGTTGAGTAAGCCAGAGGGTTGATGCAGAAACGAGTGAGGTTTCTGCGTTGCTGTTTTTGTATTACTGCGCTGGTTGAAAGGTGGCGTTTGCTGCTTGAGGTATAATGCCATGTGTGTTATGTGAAATAAAACAACTTTAATAGTAAAAAAAGTATTTTTATAAACACTGTGTATGCGTGGCTGTTTGTCTAAGGCTAGAGGCAGTGATATTAACAAATAAAGGATCGAAAGCAATGCAAAAAACAATCGTAATGGTTCATGGCATGTGGTGTGGCGATTGGGTTTGGGAGAATTACAGAGGCTTTTTTGAGAAAAAAGGCTACAATTGCATCACTCCGATTTTGAGACATCACGATGTGGAGCCTCACGAAAAACCAGACCCCAAGCTTGGGTTGGTCAGCCTGAAAGATTATGTTGATGATCTTGAAAAGGAGATTAAAGCACTTGACCACAAGCCGATTATCATGGGCCATTCAATGGGGGGGCTTCTTACGCAGATGCTGGCGGCTCGAAGCCTGGCATCGGCAATTGTTTTGTTAACCTCTGCATCACCAGCAGGTATCATGGCATTGCGCCCAACGGTTGTGAAAAGTTTTTGGAGTGTGTTGACAAAATGGGGTTTCTGGAAAACTCCAATGCGGTTAACCTTTAAAGAAGCAGACTATTCAATGCTGGGGCAATTGTCTCCAGAAAAGAAAAAAGAAGTTTATGAAAAGCTTGTTTTTGAGTCTGGCAGGGCAGCCGCAGAAATTGGATTCTGGTATATCGACCCAAATCAGGTATCCGGGGTTGATGAATCAAAGGTCACCTGTCCGGTTACGGTTATTTGCGGAACTATGGATAAAGTTACGCCAGTATCTGTTGCCCGGCAAATTGCAAAAAAGTACAAGGTAGATGCAGCATACAGGGAATATGACAATCATGCACACTGGTTGCTGGATGAGCCAGGGTGGGAGAAGATAGCTGAAGATATTTCTGGCTGGTTAGATAATGTGTAGAAAGGTAAAGGCAATTATTTTTTAAGAAGGAACAAATATGAAGTTAATCAACATGCTTTGTTTACTGCTTTTTACTTCCACCTCAATTGCCCTTGCTGGCGGCGATGTCAAAATATTTAATTATAATGATCAACTCGATGATCTGAATCACAGTGTTGTCAGGCTGCTGAAGGAAAAGGATTTTGTCCGTCTGGATCAGATGGCAGATGAATTCAGAGAAAAAAAGCTTCATTTCCAGGCGGAGAAAAAAAGCTCAGGCAGTTTTATCTGGCATTTAATATGCCCGTATTGAAGGGGCTTAAATTTTCCACGGATGCGCAGGTTGAAAATTGTCGCCAGTGGTACCAGGCAACAGGCACAATTACTTCTGTTACTGCATTGTCCTTTGCGCTTACTTCAAAGGCATGGGAAATCCGCAGTGGTAAATGGGCAAAGGAAGTGTCCGAGGAACAATGGGAAGGGTTCAGGTATTATCTTGCAAAAAGTAAAGAAGTATTAGAATCCTATACAGGCGAGATAACATGTGCAGGCTACTACACTGCGTGGCAAAAAGCTTATTTGGGCCTGGATCCTTCCAAGACAAAATATTTTAACATAGTCTATAAGGCCATGGATTTAGATCCGACCTACTATGCAATTTACGAATACACAGCATACCATTTGCAGCCCCGCTGGCACGGCAGGAAGGGGAACTGGCAAAAATTTATTATTGCAATGATGCGCAAAGAAGGTGTCCCGGCTGATATTTATGCAAGGGCAGCAATGTTTTTTGGTAAAACCGTTACAAACAATCCCTACAAAACCCACGGGGCAGACTGGGGTGAAGCAAAAAAATCTTTTCAGGCAATGGTAAAAATGTATCCAGATTCATACCATGTTAAATCTGTTTTTTTACTTCATGCAAAATTAAATAATGATGAAGTTACATCAAATCAGCTTATAGCTCAGCTTGACGGTATCGTGGACATCAGCGTGTGGAAATCGCTCAAAAAGTATAATCAAATGACCTCTCCAGCGGTGCTGACAAAGGCAGACATTGAAAATAACATAGCCTCCATAAAGGCTGCGAAAAAAAGACTGCTTGGAATTGTATTTCTGATAATTTTTGTATTGCTTGTGTATATAATTATAAGAAATAGATAATAGTGGTGCTGTTTGAAGGGGGAAGTATATAATTTGGCTTCCTAAGCAGGTGGTTACGGTAAAAAGAAGTAAACGGGATTTTATTTATAAAGTATCAGCCCTTGTGTATTGACAAAAAGTTCGATAGGTATTAATACTAAATAAAAGCTATTTGCTTTTTTTCATAATAGAAGTAGAAAGATAAGCTTGGTAAATAGCTTTGTTTAAATGTTAAGCTCATCAGGATTTTTTTTGATTATTTCATAACAATATCTGCGGTATAGACAAATCAATCGGCTCCGTTAGAATTATTAAGTTTACTGGGAGGTTCAGGCAACCATGAAAGTTATTAGAGATGAAGGCACAATTATTTTTTGCCCTGAAAAGGACTTGACTGCCACTGTTGAGGAAGAAATGTCTCGCAGGGTACATTTTTTAATTCAGGAAGTCCCGTCTAAATTTGTCTTTGACCTCACTGGCGTAGAGATGATCGATTCTTCCGGCCTGGGCGTTCTGCTGGTTGCCCTGAAAAAGTTAAGGGCACAAAACGGAGAAATGTCGATAATAAACGTCACCCCCAACCTTTATACATACTTGCGGGTAATGCGTATTCATAACCGTTGTGACCTTGTCCAGGCTCCTGAATAGCAGTTTTTTTTCTACCTGTTGGCAAAATCATAGTAGTGGCAGTACTGAGAAAGCAGCGTTATTGCTTTGTTTATGTGCTTTGGATTTTCCTTGACCAGGCTGGCCAAAACCCCGAAAAACATATTGCGTACAGGTCTCGGCTCATGGAGGAAGTAGTACTTCATGATGTGGAGAAGCTTCAGGTACTTCGTGGGCCTGGTTCGTCTGCCCTTGTACAGGGTGGTGCGGTATTCCACGTTGTCGAGCCAGTCCAGCATCCGGGCCTTAAAGGCTTCTGGCTCAAACAGGCTTCGGAACAGGTTCTGGTGGCCTGCAATCAGAGTCTCAATGGGCATTGCTACCGGCTTTATGTTGGTGGTAAAATGCCAGACCCCTAAAAAATCTTCATTAAGCCGCCCGGCTTCCTTCATCCGATCATAGAGCCTTGTGTTTTCAGGTGCGTTCAGCACGCTGACAGAGGCTATGGGGCTGGCGGTTTTTGTGAGAAAATCCTCCAGTTCGCCAAATGTATTTTCATCGTCATTATCAAACCCAACGATAAGCCCGACAAAGGGGATGATTCCGTATTTTGAAATGTTGGTTATGCATTTAACGGGATCGTGGACAGCCATTCGACCCTTGTTGACTTCCTGGAGGCACTCCTTGCGAAGGCTTTCAAGTCCCAGAAAGACTACAGAAAATCTTGCATCGGCAAGCAGCTTTAGAACCTCTTCATCCTCCCCCAGCTTGATTGTAGCCTGTGCAGCAAAGGAGACCGGGTATTTGACGGATGTGTTCCACTTGATAAGTTGTTTTAGTAATTCAATGGTGAATTTTTTGTTCACAAAAAAATTATCCTCAGAAAAAAAGATCGTCTCAGCTCCTGCGCTGTAGGCATTGGCGACTTCTTCGATTATCTGGGGAATTTTTTTTGTCCTGTATTTTCTTCCCACAACCCTGATTGCATCACAAAAATCACAGTTATTAGGGCAGCCCCGGCTTGTCTGGACTGTAAAATACAGGTAGTCGCTCCCATTAACAGCAGACCAGTTCGGGGGAGGGCTTTGTGTCATATCTATAAATTCAAGTTGCCTGTAGATTGGCGCGGCACTGCCTGTGATCCATTGTCTAAGGAAACGGGGCCAGGTATGCTCGGCTTCGCCAACAAAAAGATAATCAGCAAAGGGTTCCACAACCTCCGGGTATAAAGTGGCGTATACACCGCCAATTGCTACTTTTTTGTCCCTGCGGGAAAAGCCCTGTGCAATCCGTTTTATGCTTTTGGAGTGGAGCGTGTAGCCGGTAATGGCAACAAGATCACAGTCCATATCATAGTTGATCTGGTTCAGGTTCTCATCGCAGTATATGTACTCGATGCTCAAATCCTGCGGGGTGAGCGATACAAGGGTGGCAAGTGCAGCATTGGGCATCATGCCTTTAACGCCAACAGCTTTGATAGTGCTGTTCATGGCCCAGAAGTTATCAGGATTGGCTGGATTTATAAGATATATTCTTTTTTTTGTCTGCATGTGCTATTCTTTCCTGATTAAAGGCGATTGATAATTTTTCTGGAGTATGATTTGTTAAAATAATTATTCAGACGATATGGGGTAGCACTGTTGAAGTCAAGTAAATTCACCTTCATAAATAATGCGTTAGATAAAAGGCTTTTGATGATTCCGCTGGCAGTGGCCCTGGTTTGTGTGGGAATGCTGACAGCAGCGGTTTATAATGTGAAGATAGAGACTGATATAGTAGCGGCCCTGCCCGATGGCGATGGCGTGATAGCCGATGCAAGGCACATTCTCAGGAATCATCCCCGCCAGGATATGATCGTGATTGATCTCAGCGTTGAATCCCCGGCCCCTGATGAGCTTGTAAAAACAGCAGAGTTTATTGAGCAGTCCCTTATGTCAAGCGGGCTTTTTAAATCCGTTGGCTCAAAGGATATAGAGGGGGCGGTTGCGGGCATGATATTTCATGTTGCGGAAAATCTGCCTGTGCTTTTTTCAAAACAGGAGCTTGAACAACGGGTTGCTCCTCTGATAGAAAAACAGGAAGTAAAAAAACGCCTTGAAGCAGCTATTATGCGGCTTTCCGACATAAGCGGTATAGGCCAGGAGCGGATGATTGCAGAGGATCCCCTTGGTATTTCAGGGTTTGTGCTTGAAAAATTGAAAAGCCTTGCACCGTCCAAAAATGCAGAAATTTACAAGGGACGGCTTATTTCAAAGGACAGGAAGCATTTGCTTATAACAGCAGAGCCGAAGCAATCAGGATCAGATTCTGCTTTTTCATCCAGGCTTGACGCGCTTTTTAAATCAATTTCGCAACAGCTTCTGGGCATGGAAATAACGCCATACGGAGGTTACCGGGCAGCACTCGACAATGAAACCTTTGCCCGTCAGGATACAGGGCGGGCAGTGTGGATTGCTTCGATTGGGATAATACTTCTTCTGGTATTTGCATTTCCCCGGCCCTATATTGGGCTTTTGTCTCTGCTTCCTGCGGTTTTCGGCACGATTGCTTCTTTTTTTGTATTTGCAATGCTCCATGATTCCATATCTGCACTGACACTGGGGTTTGGAGGCGCAGTTGCAGCAATTACCGTTGACCACGGGATTGCATACCTGTTGTTTCTGGATCGCCCCACCGAGACATCCGGGAAAAAAGCAGCAGAAGAGGTGCGGGCAGTGGGACTGATAGCCGCACTCACAACGATTGGTGCTTTTTTTCTGCTTTCCATGAGCGGGTTTCCTATCATGGCGCAGGTCGGGGAGTTTGCAGCAATGGCGGTTGGCTTTTCATTTTTATTTGTCCACTCTGTTTTTCCTGCACTTTTTCCGAAAATGCCCTCTGCTAAACGAAAAAATCTGCCCCTGCAAACCCTGGCAGATTCTGTAGCACTTAAAAATAAGAAATGGAAAGCACTGGCAGCCCTTGTGCTGTTTGTGGTAATGGCGTGTTTTGCCCAGCTAAAGTTTTCAGCGGATCTGGCTTCCATGAACACAACTTCAGAAAATACCAAAAAAGCTGAGGTACAGATAAAAGAAACCTGGGGCGATGTGTTTTCAAAGGTTCATATAATGTTTGAGGCTGATACCGTGGAAGGGCTGCAAGCCCTTTTTGACAGCGGCTCAAAGGTGCTTGAGAAGAAAGCCGCAAAGGGCGAAATAGAGTCATTTTTTATTCCTTCGTTGATTTTTCCGGGCAGGGCGCAGGCGCAGCAAAACTTGCAGGCCTGGAAGATCTTCTGGGAAAAGGGCAGGGCAGATCAGCTTGAGCGCAACATCAGCCAGGTTGCAGAGGGGATTGGGTTTTCAGGAGAAGCATTTGCGCCATTTATGGAAAAGATAAAACCAGAAAAAGCAGTAAACACACAGGATGATTCCCAGGAAGTAAAAACAGATTCAGCATATACGCACATTGACAAAAAATACTTCCCTGTTTTGGGGATTTCAAAATCAGGCGGGAAGTATATCCAGATTACTTCTGTTACGCCCCAAAAAAATCTCGACAGGGGGAAGTTTTATAAGAACGTTGTTTCAATTGGAAGCGTTCGGGTCTTTGACGGGAGGCTTTTTGGTAAAAATCTTGGGCAGCACCTTTCAGATGTTTTTGTTCGGATGATTAAGGTGATAGGGATTTGTGTTGTTCTGCTTTTGTTTATATTTTTTCTTGATCCGATTCTGGTAGCAGCAGCAACTGTTCCCATTATCTTTGCCCTTGTCTGCACAATCGGCGCACTGAACCTGCTGGGCAGAACCCTGGATATTCCTGCCTTGATGCTTGCCATAATTGTGTTTGGAATGGGCATTGATTACTCTCTGTTTTTTGTGCGGTCATACCAGTGCTACCTTGATGAAATGCATTCCTCTGTGTCGGTTATCAGGACAGCAATGCTTCTTGCTGGTGCATCCACACTTGCGGGCTTTGGCTCAATGTGCTTTGCCGACCACAACCTCCTGAAAAGTGCCGGTATAAGCTCATCCCTGGGTATAATTTTTTCCCTTGCAGGTGCATACTTTATACTCCCCTTTGTAATGCTTAAAATACTTGAACCCCCTGATTTGCCTCCATGCGGAAAACTCAATTTCACATTCAGGCATATAATGCGGGTTTTAAAAAGATGCAGACGACTCCCTGCCATGTTCAGGATTCAGGTGTGGCTCAGGTTTTCTGAAGCAAAGCAGGTTGCCGATCAAATTGAATCGTACATGGGCGAGTCTCTTGAGGTTGGATATTATGATGCAGAATCAAATAAATTAAGGCCTCCAAAGGCAATACTTGTAACTGGAACAGGCCTTTGCGCCCCGTGGCTGGCAGATGCTTTTCCCACTGCTGCAATCCACGTCATGGGGATGATGGGCGAAGAAATCAAGTATGGACGATTTTTGACAAGGTCGCTCGGTGTAAATACCCGTTCAAACATGTCCAACGAAAAACCCGGGTTTGCAAAGTTCGATTTTATTGTGTCCGACATCCCAATGGAAGTGTTTGATATAAAGCTGCGCCTCTCTGACCAGGGGCGTGCATTGATAAAGGGGATAAGCAAAGATGCAGCAAAAAAAGTAACAATATCCAATGAAGACTGGTCTTTGATAGACCCGCAATGTGAGTAAAAATCATTGAAAAGCAGGCATCCCTGGCATTGATTCCAGGAGCAGGAACAATTATTAAAAACAAAAATTTTCAGGAAAAATAACAAATGGTATCAGCACTATATAGATTGCTTTCATTTTTATCCGGCAGGTTTGGCGCGTGGGTGTTTGTGATTACTGCCTGGTTTATAACCGCAGGCTTTTTTCTGTTTTTTCCGGCACGCACGGCAAACAGTGTGCGGTTTTACAGGAAGCTGTTTCCGGAAAAAGAATCGATTTTTCACATCTGGCTGGCCTGGAAACAGTATATCAGCTTTACCGGGGTACATTTAGACAGGGTTCTTTTACAGGTTGGTGGTAATATTGAGTATACTTCCCAGGGCTGGGACAGCCTGTCCAAAAGCCTGGAAACGGGCAGGGGCGCAGTGCTTCTCATGTCCCACTTTGGCAACTGGGAGATGGCAGCCCGATTTTTTAAGGAAAAAGCCCCAGACCTTCGATTACTTTTGTACATGGGCATAAAAAATAAGGAACAGCTTGAATCAATTCAAAAACAGGGGCTTGAAAAAAGCGGAATAACAATAATCGGAGCAAGCGAGGACTCAGACTCCCCCTTTGACATAATGGAGGGCGTGCGCCTCCTGAAAAGCGGCGGCGTAGTCTCCATGACCGGCGACATAATATGGAAGGAAGACCAGAAAACCGAAACTACCCGATTTTTAGGCGAAACCATATCTCTGCCAGTCGCCCCCCACGCCCTTGCAATGGTTGCAGAGGTTCCAATATTTATATTTTTTTCCATCAAAACCGGCCCCCAAACCTGCTTAATAACCATGACCGGCCCGCACCCGGTAACCGCCCGCACAAGAGCCGAAAGAAACACCGCAATAAAAGCCTCAATAGACAATTACGCAACAATCCTCGAAAACACCCTGAAACAGCACCCGGCGCAGTGGTTTCATTTTGAGAAGTTTATTTAGGGGGCTAATGTTTCTCCTGTAATTTCTTCTTATATGTTTGATAATATAGACAAATATTATGCTTTTGTTTTTTTTGAATTCTGAAATACCTTGCTTACCAATTAGAGTGATTGTCAAAATAATGTTCCGATTCAAATTACCCCTTGTATGATAAATATTAAGGCAGGGCTATGTTCGCTTCAATCGGAACATATTTATGACAACAACTATAGATCATCCCTGATCATAAAATTTTTTATAAATACGAATAATTATTCGTTTTAACTTTATTCTTTCCTGAGTCAACCCTGGTAGCTACAATATTTTATAATTACAAAACTTTATTGGCAATAAGGTAATAAGGTTTTGTTTACTAATGATTATGGGCTACTAAGGTTGAACTGATAAAAATAAGGTTCATTTTCTCAATTATTGCAATAGGTTTCTTTGGTCTCAAAAAAATAAAATTTTATCATGAACCAGTCGCTATTACGGTTTTTTAATAATATGTTTTTTTTGAATAGACCACGCCCTGAAGGGGCGAAATATAACAGCCTGGGGTGAAACCTCAGGAGTAGAGCATCCACATAAAAAAGCCCCGAAAGGGCGCTCATGGCATAAAGGATTGTTTTGAAGCGTTATGTGGAGAATTACTACAGATAAAAAGCAGATTAGATAAATAAAAAAAAATGACAGGAATTATTGCAGGGGGCTACAAAATAAAAAAGGGGAGGCCTTTTACAAGGCCTCCCCGTAACAGAGACATCGATTAGTCGTTTCCAACAATCTTGTTTATTTGGCGAGCGATTACTTCTAAGACATCTTTTGCTTCAAGATCCAGGCACATTTCGTGACCGCTTTTCTTGAACCAAACGATTTTTTTGGAGACTGCGGGGGTTGAGATGGTTTTGAAGAAGATGTTGGCTGCTTTTGGCGCAACAATCGTGTCTTTCTTGCTTTGTAAAATTATAGTTGGTCTGTCAAAATCTTTAAGTTTTGCAACTGTTTCCTTTGACCAGTCAAAAAGTGATGCAAATGATTCCGTTGCAAATACCGGGTAATTTTTATTAAGTTTTTCTTTAAGGTCCATGTCTACGAAAGAGTTAGGGCTTTCCCAATATTTGAAAACCTTGCACAGAACCGGTGTGAAACCGCTCAATGGATCTGCAAACTTCAGGCATGGAGCGATAAGAATTGTATCGGATATAATGTCAGGGTGGTTGATGCCGAGGTTGATGGTCACAAGACCGCCCATGCTCAAACCGACAACAATAACCTTCTCACAATGTTTGGAAAGCTCCAGAAGTGCTTTTTCTCCATCTTCATACCACTCCTTTGAGCCTGTGCCTACCATGTTATGGGGCCATGTACCGTGGCCTCTTAATACTGGGAAGCGATATGGAATTTTTAATCCCTTTAAAGCGTTTTCAATTGGTGCCACACAGTCAAGATGCGATGTGAAGCCGTGGAATACAAGTACTCCATGGGAAGCCTTGCCTGTGCCCTTGGCACGTTTCGGGGTGTACTTGATACCCTTTTCATTAAATTTTATTGGTACATCAACCGGCATGAATCCACGTCTGTGGTCAATGAGCTTGGAAAGCTTCATCATTATAGCATCGGTATGTTTTCTGATGGTTGCTTTATCAGTATCTTCAAGGCTTGTTTCCTTGAATGTGATTGGTTTGCCATACCTAATGGTAACCGGCACTGGTTTCTGTATAGGTGGCATTTCAAGTCTTGGATACATTTCAGGTGGATACGCCTGTCCTGGGCCACTGATTCCAGCCGGAATAATCGGAACTCCCGCCTCAATCGCCAGTCTTACCACGCCAGATTTACCCTTTAAAAGGCCGGTTTTAGGATCAAGCTCGTCCCTGGTAATATCTTCTTCCCCTGGAATTGTTCCTTCCGGGAAAACCGCCAGGAGCCAGCCATCTTTAAGCTTTTGTACAATTTCAGACAGTCCAGAATCTTCGCCGCCTTTGCGCTTAATATAAACTGATTCTGTGAACTCTATGAACTTACTTAAAAGCGGCCATTCAGTAAATTCAGATTTTGCTATAAAATGAAGGTATCTATCAGCAGATGAACCAAGAACCTGTGCATCTAACCATGATTGGTGATTAGCAACTATGATGCCACCACCTTCCTTGGGAACATTTTCGGCGCCAATAACTTCAAGATCAAATTTTTTCTTAAAGCCTGCGAGCATGTTGTTTTTAACTAATTTAAGCATCCAGCCACGTACGGGTTCATATGCTCCTACTGCCTGAGCGGATTTCATAACCATTCCAATTGCCATATCAGCTGGTTGTGCAAGGATATTTAATTTCTCATGGGTTTCCATAGTACTAATTATCTCCTCAATAGATTTGAAACGTCAACAAAGCATGTGCTGTTTTTGATGAGCCTTTAAAACTATCAAAAACTCCTTTATAAAATCGACCGAGCCGCCCTATGCGACAGTTTTTATTCAGATTACGCAAAACTTAGTGGTTTGCGTCAATTTGTGTCATAAGTGTAACTACTGATATATTATGCATTTATCTGAGGATGTCAAACTTTTTTTGACGCAAATGCTAAAAAACTTTCTTTCCCCTACAAATTAAAGGGAATCTTTTTTTAAGGCAGAAAAATGTGTTACTCCTGGAAAGGCAAATCTGATAAAACCATGGCGTGGGTCTGGTAATAATTAATATTGTCTCTGGGGAAGAAAAATTTTTCCAAAAAACTTAGGGTTAAACATATATTTATACAGGCCCATCGCAAAAGCCGACAGGCCCGGTCATGTTTACCCCTGACACGCATTTCCTACTGCATCTGGCAGTCAAGGAAGCATGGGTCAAATACAGGGCCTATGAGAAGCCGGTTGCCGGATACAGCACCCACAGCAGAGCCGGAAAGCAGATCACCTTTATTAAGGAAGACCTCTTCTATCTCCCACGTATCATCGCCTGTAAAAGTAAGGTGAAGCACCTGGGACGGTGACAGCTTTTCAGGGTCCTTTGAATGAGAGACAAAGTGCAGAAGCTGGGGATGGGCAGCAACCCATAACCCGCCCTTGCTGTCTATCTCAATGTTGTCTGGCCCGCTTTCAAGGGGTATTGTGCCCCTGAGTGTCAGGCTGCCTTTTTCAATATTGCGGTCATAGTAATGAAGTGCCTTTTCCGTGACACCGGCAACATATAGCTTTTTTCCGTCTGGGCTTACATTTATACCATTGGCATAGCCGATGCCGCCTGCAACCTTGCTGAAAGCATTGCCGTCAAAATAAAGAATATTGGACAGCCGGAGTTTCAGGTACTCCTCCAGGGCCTTTTTTACAGGTGTATACCATCCATGGTCGTTGGTGACATAAAAACGATCATGCCCAACAGCCACCAGATCATTAGGGGACAGCAGCAGCGGCCCGGTAATTGTTTTGCGATGGGAAAGCTTGCCGGATATTAAATCAAAGACCTCCACAGCATCCTGTCCATCGCCGTGGTTGACTACAAACAGACTGGCCCTTCCCTCTGGCCCGACATAAAGGCTAAGCCCGTGGGGCTGAAAATCTTTTCCAGGGCCATTTGTCAAAAGAACAGGCTCAGGAGATGCCTGGTTGAGATCATAGGCATAGACAGCACCTTTGCCAGGGCCGCCATTTTCTACAGAGCGACGATCACAGGCCGAGATATAGGCGATGTTGGTTTTCGGGTGAATGGTTATATCTTCGCCTCCCACCACACCTTCTACCTGGCGGCAGGTTCCCTTAAAATAAGGAGAAATGGTTTTGAATTGACCAGCAGACCACAAAAGCTGGAATACCCAGCCAAGAATCAGAACAAGCGGAAGTGCTATGATAAAAGTCTTTTTTTTCATGCTGTCCCCTCAAGAAACCTAAAAAAATTTAGCGGAACTTGGATTTTTGTTTATTCCACAGGTCTTTTTCATAAATAGACAAAAATTCTCCCTGGTCATTGGAACGTCAGCCCGGCAGAATTCATTTTACCTGTGGAGTGAAAAAAACAAAAGTCCACAAAATAAAAAACAGATATCCCCGCAAACCGTCAATGCGGGGATATCTGCAAATTATTAGTATAAAAAAGCAAAGCCTAACCAGCTTTTACTACACGTCCCTTTTTAATGCATGAAGTGCAGGCCATAATTCTTTTTACCTGTCCCTCACGAAGGGCGCGCACGCGCTGTAGATTTGGGTTAAACCTGCGTTTAGTCACATTATGTGCATGACTTACATTGCAGCCTGTCATTGGTTTTTTTCCACATATTTCGCACATCTTTGACATGTTAACTCTCCTAATAAACTTAATTTTAACGGAGCCAATTGCATAGTTTCTCCAGGTGGTCTGGTTATGAAACAAGCAAAAAAATCCTAATAAACTTAATTTTTTAACAAAACTTTTTACTTTAAAGCACCAATAAAGCAAAACAGAATTATTAAACCAAAAATATCAGCTTGTAAAGCCTTTTTTTTAATTGATATCAGCTTTCTTTACCAGCTTTGTCTTTCTCGGCTTTTTCAGCAGCCTCTTCAGCTTCTTTTTCTGCCTTTTTAGCAGCTTTCTTTGCTTCCCTGGCTTCTTTCTCAGCTTTTTCAGCCGCTTCCTCAGCAGCTTCCTCAGCTTCTTCTGCTTCTTTCTCAGCTTTTTCAGCAGCTTCTTCAGCTTTTCGTTTTGCTTTCTCAGCCTTTTGGCGCACCAGGCCTGACTCGCTTAAGGAATAATACTCAAGAGTTTCCCTGTGAACTCCAATATCAGGGTAATCGTCAAGCACGGTTTTAAACCGTACGAGTGCAGCTTCAAATTCCCTTGATTTAAAATAAAAATGCCCCACATAAAACTCATGGGAAGCAAGGGCTTTGAGGCATTCTTTCATATTCACCCTGGCTCTATCAGCATAGGGATTATTTGGGTATGCTTTTGCAAGTCTTCTAAAGGACTCCAGGGATTTGTATGAAAAGGACTGATCCCTGTCCGGGGTGTCGATTTGATCAAAATAGCACATCCCAATTTGATAAACAACATATGGGGTGGCCTCATTTTTTGGGTGGAGCCTTTCAAAATCTTCATAGGAAAAAATTGCTTCTTCGTAATTCTCCAGCTTGTACTGAGCATCGGCAATTTTTAGCTCTGCAAGTATCGCAAATTTGCTGTAAGGATACCAGTCCCTTATTTTAGAAAAATCCTCAATGGCTTTTTTGTAATCTCCAGAGTTGAATTTATCCATTCCATCATAGGCAAGGGATTGAGCAGATTTTTCATCGCTGCCTGGCATGAACAAATCTTCATACATGTTCTCAAGGGATGCGCAGCCGGAAAAAAAGGCCAGCAGAGATACAGTCAGTATCAATATTGCAAATCTTGAGGCTGTTAATTTTGATCGATCCGGCAGAAATAAATGATGTTTTACATTTTTCATTTTTTAAAATTATCCAGATAATGTTCCGCAGATACAGTCGCAATAGCTGCGTCTCCGGTTGCAGTTGCAATTTGCCTGAGGGGTGTGTTCCTTGCGTCGCCTACAGCAAACACGCCCGGCACGTTAGTTTCCATTTTTGAATCAGTTATTATAAAGCCCCATTCGTCGGTTGCCAGGGCATCTTTAACAAATTCGTTATTGGGTTTTATGCCCGTGAAAATAAAGCAGCCCTCAACATCAAGGTCTTTGGTTTCATCGGTTTTGACGTTCTTTACAGTAACAGATTCAACTTCTTTGCTGCCGTTCACGCTTGCTAAAACCGAGTCCCATACAATTTCGATTTTATCGTTTGCAAATGCCCGTTCCTGAAGGATCTTTGAGGCACGAAGTTCATCACGCCTGTGAATCAGGTAGACTTTTTTTGCAAATTTGGTCAAAAACAGGCTTTCCTGAACAGCAGTATCGCCACCGCCAACAGCAGCAACCATGCTGTCCCTGTAAAATGGAGCGTCACAGGTGGCGCAAAAGGACACGCCTTTGCCGTAAAATTCATCTTCGCCAGGTGCGCCAAGCCGTTTTGGTGACGCGCCAGTGGCTATGATGACGGATTTAGTCGTGATTTCACCGCTGTCGGTAATAAGCTTTTTAAAATCACCAGAAAAATCAAGGGAGACAACCTCTTGTGCAATGGTTTTCAGCCCGAATTTTTCAGCCTGCTCAATCATTTTCATCATAAGCTCAGCACCGGTAATTCCCTCTGGAAAACCAGGGTAATTTTCCACCCAGTCGGTTATCATAACCTGACCACCGGGCATAAGCTTTTCGAGCATCACGGCGTTAAGCCTGGCCCTTGCAGCATAAAGACCTGCTGTAAGCCCGGCTGGTCCGCCACCAATTATCACAAGATCATAATCAGGATTTGCCATATCAATACTAATTCCAAGTAAATTTTAATGTAACATCAAAGCCAATGCTTAAATCATACCAAAGCCTGGTTATAAAATAAGCAAAAGTCCCAAAACTTATAATAAACTGTTAAGGGTCTCTGTTAGCTTTGTCTTTGTGGACATGCCTGTAATCTGATCAACAACAGCTCCGTCCTTGAAGAAAATAAGGGTTGGAATAGCCTTGATGCCATACTTGCTTGGAGTTACAGGGTTATCGTCAACATTGCATTTTGTGAGCTTAACCTTGCCATCAAAATCCTTTGCAAGCTCTTCAACCATAGGTCCGATTGCCTTACACGGCCCGCACCATGGTGCCCAGAAATCTACCATTACTGGAAGGTCAGATTTAAGAACTTCCGCATCAAAATTACCGTCGCCTATTTCAAAAACTCCATCAGCCATATTCTCAGTTCCTTTCCTGACAAGGACTTTACTGCCCCTGTTTGTATATTATGGTTTATAATTCACGCACTTATTTTAACTAATCAGCACCTGAAACACAAGATGCTTTACCGTACAAACTTTTAGTAATTTATAATATATTATTGCATTTGCTCGTTGTCAACATATGAAGGTGTGATAGTGACGAAAAAGGTAAATTAGTCGGTGTGCCAGAATGAAAACTGCCTTCGAGTTCAATCTCAGCGTTGAAAAATATAATAAATCCTCGGCGTACAACCGAGTACGCCTGCGGTTTATTATATTTTCCGCCTTGATCTTGAACTCGAATCCAGCTTTCATTCAGGCACGGTAGTAAATTTTCTTGGTCGATGCGCCAGAATGAAAACTACCTTCACACTCAATATCGAGA
>JAOZSB010000037.1 GCA_029939895.1 Desulfobacterales bacterium | reverse complement strand
ACTAAACTAATATAATTTAAAGGAAAAATTCAGATGTCAGAAATTCAAACTCAACCCTCTTCACATTGTCTTCTCGGTGACAATGACCAGTTTTTCAGTGACCGTTGCCAGGACATTATAATTAGCGGCGACAGTGGCCAGGACATTATTACCGACGACAGTGACCAGGACATTATGCTTGGCGGCGACAGAAACAGACCCGATATTCTACACTATGTCCCGGACCCGAACTTTACTTATGATCATAGTGACGTAACATATGGAGCCGACGATAATAGATACATATTGAACCGTGCCTATGGCAAGGCCGAAGTGCTTGACCCTGGCGGCAATGATACGCTTTTAATTGGTGGTTATATTAAAAGAAGTGATATTGCTTTTTTCAAGGACGGCAAGAACCTGGTTGTTGACGGAGGCAAAGGTGACACACTGCTAATTAAGCAACAGGCCAACCCAAATAATACAATTGAACTTTTCCAGCATGAGGTTGGAGGAAATTTTTCACCCGAGGTGGCGGAACTCTCAGCCGA
Organism: Desulfobacterales bacterium; assembly: GCA_029939895.1. Lineage (GTDB taxonomy): Bacteria > Desulfobacterota > Desulfobacteria > Desulfobacterales > JAOZSB01 > JAOZSB01. Next base: position 19,894 of record JAOZSB010000037.1, on the reverse strand, counting down.
TGATGTTAACTGCGTAGTTCAAACCATGGCTGCCTATGCCGAGAAAAATGGTGTTGATTTTTCAAGCGTTGATGCTGTTAAAAAAAATGCCGAATTGATGAATATTATGGTAAACAGTTGGGATCACGTTGACCAATATCCATGTAAGTAACAGGCAACAAAAAAAATCAACATTAAAACAGTGTCCTGCTTAACATTGCTTACTATCAAAAAAAAGCCCTGGCAGGACACTGCCAATGATTTTATCTGATATTGTGTGGATATGGTTTGTGATAATGAATCTGTGTCCATCGACATGATCAAAAGAGAATTTTCAGGAGAAAAGGATAAGTATGGAGTATCAAAAAATGCCTTTAGCAGCAAAGAATGATACATGGTGTTCTCAAAAATACATCAGCATAAACTAACCTGAAAAGTTTTGACAAAAATCTAAGCCTATTGAGCAGCCAGCAGGTCAGACTCAATATTATTTAGAAATTTTTTAATTGCAGCCATGCCCTGTTCCTTTTCTCCCTCTGCCATAAACAGGGCCGCCTCCACAAAAAAAACTCTGGAATACCCCTTTGCGAGCTTTTCCTTCATTTCAAAAATTTTTCTTTCCAGGCCAAAGGGAAAAATTCTTCCGCCCTGATAAAACCCGTGAAAAACCAGGATTTCATGTTTTCCCATTTTACCCAGAAAACCAGTCATGCTGATCTTGCCTGAATCTGAGCTAACCACAAGGCTTTGGGTGACAATCCATCCGGCTCCGGTGTAGCACAGGGAAGGCTGGTGGTACATTGACCCGGCAATATCCCGTCGGCTGTACATCACCATAAGGTTTACACTGTGCCTGCCAGAGGATTTGTACACCCTGGAAAAAAGGAAGCCAGGCTTGGCATACTCAGGCATTTTAAGGGGATATGGCGCACCTTCCCAGGACTTGAATGAATAGGGGATAACAAGGGAGGATTTTGTGGGGTGTGCCATCCCCGCAGCCCTTGTCTGTATAAAAAAATTAACACCGCCTGTTGCGAAAAGAACTATTGCGGCTATGATTATCCTTTTTTTCATCATGCCCCTTTTTTACTTTCTACATGGGAAAAGAATTTCACCATCAGCATCAAAACACCTACTGAAATCGCAAACACTGCAAAACCAAGGGCTGAGTGGAGTGTCCCTTCGGCTGCTTCCGACCCGAATTTTACAGCCAGAATGCCGGTCAGGGCCACCCTTATAATATTTGCCCCCACAATTGCAGGAATCATAAATATAAATGTTAATGTCCTGAACAGGTTGTTTTTTAAAATATACCAGCCATAAAAAAGAGAAAGGCTCATGATTGCCATCAGGGAGTTAAGCCCGGAACAGGCATCGTTTACTCCGATAATCGAACCAGATACATGCAGGATGTTCCCCTTCCTTACTACATCAAATCCCACAACATCAAGAATGACTGCGGAAACCTTTGACACAATCAGTTTCAAGGGAAATGCAAGCTCATAATAGAGCTTGCCGGGAAGAGGATATGCAAACACCAGAAAAAAAATCGGAAAGATGTACTTTCTGGCAGTTTTATATCCGCCCACAAACACCACAACCCCATAAATGGTTAAGACAAGGGACAACTGGGAAAGATAAAACACTCCAAGAACCTGCCCTGCAAGGTTTAAAAAAAGCCCTGCAATCATGATCCCCGGCCCGCTGCTGGTTATTGCGTCCTCTGCTGCTTTTTCGCTACTCTTTGCGGTAGCGGTCTGCCACGCTGTGTATGCAGATATTCCTGCAACAAGGGGGGCGTGCCGATACAGGTCATTGGCCATTACGTTTGCCGCAAGATCCAGCAAAACAGGGTAATAGGCAAAAGCCAGAAATGGAGCAAGTATTAAAAGTGGCATGGCTGTAGTCATATAAAAATTCACTCGGAACAGGAAGTTACAAAATAAAAAAACAGGAAGCCTATTTACTTCCTGTTTTTTTTATAAACTATTTGTTCTTATAATACAATGGCTTCATAAAACAAAAAGAACTTTTCAATGCGTGGTTATTTGCTTTTTTTTTTTGTAAACAGCAAATCCCAATACTCCAAGACCGCTCAGCATTAAAGCCCATTGCCCTGGTTCCGGGGTTGCAGTGACACTTGTGTGTATTTTTGTTTTGTAATCCGTCTTAAAATATTTTTTATCTGGATTGTCCACCCACGCTTGAAGCTCAGGGCTGGTCGTGAATGTGAAATCCATATGAAGCGTTGAAAAATCACTAAACGCTTCAAGGGTTTCCGATTTCCTGCTGCTTGTATTTCTAATAGAGAAATCGGTTATTGGGTCCCACCCTATCTCGCCATTATTAAAATCAATATAAGTGGCAATGGATGTGCCCTCAAAATAGCGTTTTCCGCTGCCCACCAATATTTTGGCTTCCTCGGTGGATGTGTATGCTGTTAATGACCAGACACCCGGGGCAATCTCATCCACAAGCTGGTGATCTGTGCTGCGATGCTCTGGAATACGCAAAATCTGCCTTGCTCCAATTATGGAATCGGTAGTCCCAAAGGACGTGTTCCCGATCTTGTTTGAGTAGTAGCCCGTCCTGATTACACGGCTATTTTCAACATACTCAAACCTGAGTTTTGCGGTTTTAAGCTCCATAAATGGCATTGACAGGGCAGCACCGGTAAACAGAAAGAATATTGTGGCGAGAATCAGAGATATTTTTATTGAATTATTCAGCATTAACAGCCTCCTCATTATGGGGGGGTAAGAGTAGAAGAAAAGAAGTAGAGAGTCCCCATATCACAGCCTCTACACGCAAATATGATGCCAATCCAAATTTATTTTCAGGGTTAAAAAAAACAGAGGTGGGTGCTTTGAAATTTTCAAATCATATCGGGAAGATTCCAAACCATTACGGCATATCAATCAAAAAAGATCAATATGCCGTAGTATTTAAACAATTTTACAAAGCCTGCGATGTTATTTGAATTACAAAACCGTGCCTGCCCTGTAACCTGAATTACAAAACCGTACTTGCTCTCAATCCTGTTGCCACCTGACCGCAAGCACCCTTAGCAGGCTTTTCTTTAAAGGCCCATCGGGAATAGTCGAGACAATTCCTTCGGCCTCGGTCTTTGATGTTTTATCCCCGTTTTCTATCAAAGCCAGGGCAAGGTGGCCCTTTATGATTTCGTTTTTCGGTTCCTGCCTGAGCGCTTCCCTCAGGTAGTATTCAGCCCCTTTCAGGTCTTTAATTTTATAATAATACCAGCCTATGGTGTCAAACACCCTGGGCCCTTCGCCCCCCTTAAGAACAGAAATAAGTTCCATGGCTTTCTTAGGCTCATCCATGGAATCCACATAGAGCCACGCAAGCTGGTTTGAAACCAGAAGATTGCCAGGGTAATCATCAAGCACAGACTTGTAAACCTTTTCTGCTTCCTTGTACATTCTAAAGAGTTCGTACCTTGAGGCTATGTTCAACCTGAGGTTGACGTTTCTCTTGTCAACGGCAGCAGCTCTGGTAAAGGCATCTACTGCGTCTTTCTGTTTGCCCTCACGAATTTTCAGATCACCAAGAATGAACCATGCGGCCCAGTCACTGGAGTCATTTTTAACCCTGTTTTCCACCAGGGCAAGAGCCTGCTTCCCCTGGCCGTTATTTACCAGCTCGTTTACATAGCCGGCCAAGGCCTTTGCATCCTTCGGAGCTTTTTTGTAGTACTTCTCAGTAATAGCCAAAGCACCTTTTTTATCACCGGCTGCTGCTTTTACAGTGGCAAGCTTGAGGTTCAGGGAATTGAGTTTTGGATATTTGTTTATAGCCTCTGTATAAAATTTATGTGCCTTATCTATGTCTCCCTTTTGAAGATAAATATCACCGGAATTGAGCAGGGCTGTCAGGTTATTGGGCACTGTTTTCAATACAGCCTCAAAATGGGTAAGCGCAACGTCATTTTTGCCCTCCCTGGCATTCACCTCACCAATGACAAGGTGCGCTGATGCCAGATCCTTATTGATGGCCAAAGCTTTTTGTGCAGATTTTACAGCCATGGCACCCTGCCCTTCCTGCATGTACAGGCTTGCGCTGAGGGTATATGGCCTTAATGAGTCTGGCTGGAGGGTGGATATGCGCTTCAAGGTTCCCAGAGCAGCCTTTCTACCGCCAGTGTTCACCTGATAGCGCACCAGCAGCCACAAAGCAAGGTCGCTGTCCTGGTTGGCGTTGAGCATTTTGTCGATATTAAACTTGGCGTTTTTAAAGTCAACATTGGAAAGCTGTGCCTCTACCAGCCTGTATGTTATCGCATCAATACCAGGAGTCAGCTCATCGGCTTTTGCATACTGCTCGGCTGCTTTTTTATAATTTCTTGCTCTGAAAAGATACTGCCCATATGAGTAGTGTACTTCAGAATTATCGGGAAAATTTGCAATTGTTTCATCAAAAATAGCAATTGCTTTTTTACCCTCACGAATACGAACAAAATAATTCGCAAGCCCGATAAGCTCTTCTGCATCAAGCCCGGCTCTTTCTATCGTGCTTATTGTCTCTTCAGCATTCAGGGGCTTTTTGTTTCTCTGATATAAATCCGCCAGATATATCTTCCATTTGACAGCCAGCTCTTTTTTAGATGACCGGAATGCCTCAAGCGCACGCTCCAGAGCCTTTTCGGGATTGCCCTGTGCATTATCAATTTCAGAGTCAAGCATTATACCTTCGGCTGCATAGTCAACTGATTCCTGCAACTTGACCGCCAAGGCCCTTGCCTCTGGAAACTGCCCGGCAAGGAGGTTGATTTCACCAAGCCTTCTAATTGCCTGAAAATAATCAGGCTTTAGTTCCACAGCCTTGTTTGTATAAGCATAGGCCCGCGTTACATCCCCAAGCCTTAGATATGCAGAACCTGCCAGGTAATGCCCCTCGAAATTTTCAGGATCACGCTCCAGCAGCTTAATTATGGTATCCTTGGCATCGTTAATCCTGCCATGATCAAGGTGAACCCGTACCTGCATATGAATCGCATCCCTGTGTTCAGAAGTAATTTCTTCCTTTACGGTTACGACCTCGCCAACATCACTCGATTTTTCTTTTTTGGGTTTGAAAAATCCTTTGGGAACAGCATCCCAGAAAATAACAATAACAACAAGAGCGATGCCGGCAGCAATCTTCAAATACAGGTTGCGTTTTGCTTTTTTCTCTTGCTGCTGATAAATCTCGTCTAAATCTTCAGGGGAAAGTTCTACTTCTTCTTCATTGATATTTTCTTCAGGGGCCATGTCGTTTTCAACCTTTCGAATTATTCGTTACAAATTTTAAAAAACCTGTCATGATTTTTTTTTAAATGGAAACGATAATCCCTTGGATTTCACAGTTGCAATAATACGGCATAATAAAAAATAGTTATTTTTTCAAAGTAGTTAATAACAGGTCAAAAATGCAAAGTCAATCAGGAGTTTTTTGCAAATTTAATAAACATACCACAGGATAGAGCAGGGAAACGAAGAAATGGGGAAGCAAAAAACAAAACCTGCATAAACCTGGGAGAAACCAATTGCATTCAGGATTGTTTTTAAACGTTTTTTTGATATTTACTATAAAACAGTTATCCCTGCCGGCATTTGTATTATTTATTCAAGGTTGTCAGTTAGAAGTAAAATGAAGTAGAGGTCAGGAGTTGTCAGTATTTTCAAGAGCTGCTGTAGCTTTAAGAATAAGAAGTATGTTTTCTTTTCAGGCCTACCTGTATTTTTCTACGATTGCCTGAATCATGCCCTGTTGTTTCATTTTATGAAGTTCAGCATTGAAGTCCTTGATAAAAAAATACCACTTAGAGCTGAACATGATCCGGTAACCAAAGTTGCCTACATCTTTGTCTGAGAATGTGAACTCATTTTTCCAGTTATTTTCTTTAATAATCCAACGCGCAACAAGTTCATTTATAATCCCGCCGTCAAACCGAAGGGGCACGGTTCTGATTTTTCGCAGAACCTCGAACTCATGAAGATCGTCAAGGCGGGTAATCTTTTTGGAAGAAAAATGCGGCTCAAGTTCAGGATACTTGTATCCCAGGCGTGTGCGAAGGTTTTTCCCGAAAAGATCTTCAATGCTTTCAAACTTCAGAGGTTTTTTTGATGATGAAACAATCACATCACGGCTTGCAACAACTGGTTCTGTAAAAAGAAATACAAATGGATTTTTAGTCCACTCAACCGCACGCGGACTTGCGTCGATTTCTCCAGTCTGCAACATTATTTGAACGCGTTTTCTTGGGATATTAAATATTTTTATGGTATACCCCTTTTTTTTTGCGATCACATCAAGAACATCAAACATGATGCCGCCTGGTTTATCCCCCAAAATCATGTAGGGCGGGTATCCATCTTGTGACATATTGAATTTAATTATTTTGTCGCCGACGGTGGCAGCACTTAAAGTGCTGAGGCTGACAAAAACAAAGACCAGCAAACATCTCATGACCATCCTCCTTTTTGTTGTCAGGTTTATATAAATTTATCAATTATATCTTCTGGCTGTCCAGTAATATTTTTTCCAGTAGGGATTACTCATCTTGGAAATCCTCACCCCCCGGCTGTAGGAGGTGTGAGCAAACTGGCCACTGCCCAGATAAATTCCCACATGTCTTTTTTTGAAATCCGGCTTGAAAAAAACCAGATCCCCGATTCTCAGGCTGTCCCTATTTATCCGTCGCCCTGTTTTAACCTGCAATGCCGTTGTTCTGGGGATAGTTTTTCCGTAAACATTTTTATAAACCTTCAGCACAAAACCAGAGCAGTCCACGCCTCTTTTTGTGTTCCCGCCCAACACATGAGGGGTTCCGATCCAGGAGTTGACCTCCTGCCTGAGAAGCTTATCAGCAACTCCTGCACGCCTGTTATCCTCCGGCCTCCTGCTTGCTGTAACTGTGTCCTTATCAATTCTTGATGCACCTGTTAGACCATCCCGACCGCCAGAGCTGGCGCACCCGATTCCAAGAAAAAGGATCAATAAACCTGAAATCACCAGATTTTTTTTTCTTTTATGGTCACGCAATTATCATTCCCCCGCTGCAAGTTCCTGGTAGAGTGTATAATATTCCGTTGAAAGTTTATGGCCCGAATCAAGGTGAATAACCGGCATTGATTTTTCATGGGACTCCCTGATCTTTACAGAGGAAGATATATAGGTATCAAGTATTGGCAGTCCCTCTGCAATCAGTTCCTGTACAATTCTGGCAGGCTGCTTTGCCCTTTTCAGGAACTGGTTCACGACAATTCCCTCTATCTCAAGGTCGGAATTATGATCCGCCCGCATCTCATTGACCGTATCAAGAAGTGTATAGAGTGCCTTTCTTGAAAAATCATCGCAATCAAAGGGAATCAGGCAGCGCTTTGCTGCTATCAGAGAAGACCTTGTAAAAAAATTCATGGATGGAGGTGTGTCAATAAATATGGAATGATAGTCCTTCAGGGACTCAAGAGATTCCTTGAGTTTGAACATTTTATATCTTGACTCCAGCTTAAGCTGAAGGTCTTCTAGTTCCGGGTGAGCAGGCATCACATAAAGATTCTCAAATGGTGTTTGTGCAATACAGTCCTCAGGTCCCCTGGTTTGGAAAAAAGAGAGCATATCCTTGAAGAAATCAGCATTTGTGAGCTTGAGTTTATCAGCACCATCACCCAAAAGATATTGGGTTGAGTTGCACTGAGGGTCCAGATCAACCACCAGGGTTTTGTGTCCCTCCTTCGCGCTTATCGCTGCCAGGTTGCAGGTTATAGTTGATTTTCCGACTCCGCCTTTCTGATTGAACACAACACGTACCATAAGAATCTCCAATTGATTATAAATTTTGACCGAACTTTCTGCCTGGTTTATTCCAGAATTCAGGTTATGAAAAAAACTCCAGTTGACTATAAATTTCAACCGTCAATTTCTGCCTGATTTCTCATGAAATACATATAAGAAAATGACAAAAATCCGATTTTGGCTTCAGCTTTTTTTTTCTTGTAAGCAAGTATAAATCTAAAAACCCAAATCATAAAAAATTAACTATATACCCCTGATTCCAATTCTTCAACCAAGTTTTACAATTGCTTCCTTAAGAGAAACAACGGCATCATCAAATGCATAATTGTTTATGTGCATTTCAATTTCATCGAATTCAGAATCGGCAATATCAATATTATAGCCATTTTTTATTTCGTTTAGTGTGACATCAGATTTTACGGGGTCGTACTCAATGAGTTCCTGTTCGAGCTTTAATAGGAGGGGCATCAGATTTTCAATGTCGCCTGTCCTTACACTAACCGGGGTTGCAGTTTCCACCACCGCAGGCTGAATTTCTCTGAATGTGTTGATAACCAGGGCAAGTGCATTTTCCACACCTGACAATAGATACATGGCCTCTTCAGCATTCTTGCTGGCACATGCTTTTTCCAGACCGCCTGCTGCAAGCCTGAGTTCGTTGGCAGAAATATTTGCAGCAGCACCCTTTAAGGAATGTGCCTCAATGCAGGCTGCGTTCATATCGTTTTCATTTACAATGCTGGTGAACTTGGCAACAAAATCCTTTTGGGATTCGCAAAAGTCATTAAAAATTTCCATGTAAAGATTAAACTCACCACCAAGCCTCTCCATGCCTTCAATTACGTCAATGCCCTTCATTGTGTCAAGAGACTGGAGCGGAGTTGCCATTGGCGCAGGTGCTACAGTTTCGTTTTGTACATCTTCCATGGCTGCCCGTTTGAGTACCGGGATGTTCATTCGCAGTGCCTTGAAGAGCTGGCTCCTGTCAATGGGTTTGGGAACGTAGTCATTCATGCCGGAATCTATACATTTTTCCCTGTCACCAGACATGGCATTTGCAGTCATTGCAATAATTGGAATTTCAGTAAGCCCCATTTCATTTCGTATGAATTTCGTAGCGGTAATGCCGTCCATTACCGGCATCTGCATATCCATGAGTACTGCGTTGTAAGTGGCGTCCTTTTTAAGTATCTCAACGGACTCTGCTCCGTTATTTGCAATATCTACTTCTATGCCTGTATTTTTCATCACCTCCGAGGCCACCCTCTGGTTGACCAGGTTGTCCTCCACCAGGAGTACCCGAATTCCAAGGAACTCTTTCTTGCTGTGATGTATGGCATGACGGGCCTTTGGCTTTTCTGTCTTTACGCCAAAAATATCAATTATGGAATCAAAAAGCTGTGCAGGCTTTATCGGCTTGGTCAGGAACTTGTCTGCCCCTGCCTCCGTTGCTATTCTTATTTTTCGAGGTGTCCCGTATGCGCTGATGACAATAACCGGCGGCGGCGTAAACTTTACTTCGGCCTTTATCCTTCTTGTAGCTTCCACTCCATCCATTCCGGGAAGGCGGATATCCATAAGTATAAGGTCAAACCTTTCTCCCCTGAAGGACTCTGCAAAAAGCTCAAGTGCTTCTTCGGCTGTCTTTGCCGTGTTTGTAACAAACCCAAAACCCGTAATAAACCTTTTTACCACCTGTCGTGTGGATGCATTGTCGTCTACTATAAGAACACGTTTGTTTTGCAGTTCCGCAGGAAGCGACATTTTTCCTCCGGCTGCCCAGCCTGGCTTGCCAGCCACTTTTTTTACATTTATCGTAAAAAAGAAAGAACTCCCGGAACCAGTTTCGCTCTCAACCCAGATATTTCCGCCCATGAGGTTGATGAGGTTTTTGCTTATTCCAAGCCCAAGACCAGTGCCGCCGTATTTCCTCGTTGTGGAGCCATCTGCCTGGGTAAAGGCATCAAAAAGAGTCTTTAAAGCATTATCATTAATTCCAATGCCCGTATCTCTGACGCAAAAAAGAAGCTCAAGCCCATCGTCATAGGTGCCGCCGCTCTTGGTGTTTACGGAAAGATAAATCTCCCCCTCGTCGGTAAATTTGAGGGCATTTGAGGTCAGGTTCATCAGCACCTGCTTCAGGCGCAGGGGATCGGCAATAATAGTTTCTGGTACATCCGGCCCGAAATCCACGACAAATTCCAGGTTCTTTGCTGAAATCTTGTCATAAAACATGTCCGAGACCTCCTCCATAATTTTTCGCAGGGAGAAGGGGACAGCCTCAATATCTATTTTACCGGCCTCAATCTTTGAAAAATCAAGGATGTCGTTTATCAGGCCGAGGAGGGAGCGGGAAGAAGAAAATATTATATCAAGGTATTCCTTGATCTGCGGCTTTGGCCCTGCACTCAGGGCAAGGTCGCACATGCCGATTATACCATTCATGGGTGTGCGGATTTCATGGCTCATATTAGCCAGAAATTCACTTTTCGCCCTTGCAGAATCATTTGCCACATCTCTGGCTGCCATCAGGTCCGTATTCATGGCCTTTAGTTCTGTGGTTCTTTCGTTAACCCTTTTTTCAAGACCATCCTTTGCACTTTTAATCTCATAAAGTGCCCTGTTAAGTTCTTCTTCCGCCTTTTTCTTTTCGCTTCTGTCAGAAATAATAGAAATTGTTGCAGGCTTGCCGTGGAGCAACACAGATGAGGAAGATATATTAACATCAACAATAGATCCGCCACGCTTCATAAGCTGGGCCTCGTATGAGGCAGGCACTTCCTTGCCTTCGAGCCTGTCAAGGTAGATTTGAATTACTTTTTCCTTGCCCAGGGGGGTGTCAGGAAGGAATTGCAGAAACTCAGCCTCATAAAATTCTTCCTTTTCCCAGCCCACCATCTCTATCATGGTCTTGTTTGCATAGATGGTCTTCTGGTCGATCAGCAGAAGTATCCCATCGTGTGCGCTGTCTACAAGAACCTTGTACCTCTCATCTGCTTCTCTTAGCTCCTGCAGTGCCTTTTCTCTTTCCACCCGTATAGCGTTTATCTTGCTGGTAATTCCCAGGGAAAGAAGGAAAACCGAAATGGACGAACCAATCTGGGCACTCCAGTTAACGATAAAATGTCCAGGCAGCAGACCGAATGCTCCAAGTGCATAGGCCAGCGCCCCTACGAGAAAAAATGACCACGAAAGCACATAAAACTTTGCAGGGCGAAATTTCTTCAAAAGCACCACAATGCCGACCATTATCATCATCAGGCTGGCTAAAGCTGTGAAGATTCCGCTTAGCTGGGTTGCGATGTAGTATTCCAACATAAACGGCAGCGGGATAAAGCAAACTCCTGCGAATATAAACAGGAGCATAATCTTGTCCCAAACCGGGGCATAACTATCTGTAAACAAAAAACTTCGTGTAAAAAGAAGAACTCCCACTATACCGACAAAAATAAAGAAAGGGTGACATTTATTGGCCCAGTATATCGAATTGGGCCACAGGAACTGAAACGCCAGGCCGGTCTGGGTAAGAGAAAAAAGGGATGCGCCGATTATAAAAACCACCAGGTATAGATACTCGTTTTCCTTAGTCGCAAAAAATATGAAAATATTGTATAAGGTCAGTGTTATCATAATCCCGTAGTAAATCCACAGGACAGGAAGCTGGGCTTCTTTTCTGCTTTCAAAGGCTTTTTCCGACCAGGCTGTTAAAGGGGCCGAAAGCGCACCATCTGATTTTATTCGCAGATAAACTATTATGCTTCCCGGTTTTTGAGTTATGGGGAAAACAAATGTCCGGTAGTTGACAGGCCTGGAGTTAAAGGGAAGCATGTCCCCTGTCCTGTAGCTTGTCAATGTGCCGCGGTCGTCAATATAAAAATCTATGTGGTCAACTGGCGGATAATCAAACTCAAGGAGCCAGTCAATGACATTGTTGGTTGGATTTTCAACCTCGAACCTGAACCAGATTGCAGCCCTGCTGTAACCAAAGGATAGTTTATCCTTTTCCGGATGCGTGAATTTGTCTCGGAATTCAAGGGTCCTTACATGGTCTATCACCAGGGAGCCGTCATTATCTATGTAGTGATCAACACTTTTTATGATTTTTTTGGATACTAAATTATGATCAATCACAAGGACATCATCAGAAACCGCTGCAAAAGAGACCGGGAGAACAAAAGCCAGAGCAAGAACTGCCATGAAATAGTAAAATTTGTTCGCCCTCATAAAAAACCTTTCAACCCGGCACGCAGGGATTTTTAACAGCAGCACAAATAACAAATTGATCCGCAGGAACAATATTAAAAAAATTGGACACAACCATGCTTTTAGCTAATTTGTTGTTGAATAACTGGTATGGATACAATTCAAAACAACTAACCGAGAAGCAATAATTCCATAAATTCAACTGCTTGGATATTCATACATAACTTAATAAAACAAATTTATATGCGAGATTGTTTTTTTTAATACAAACAGTTTTACATGATACTGTTTTCAATACCAGATTGTTTAAAAAAAATCAACGCTTCAATTTTAGATTTTAACTTTGAAATTCCAGGATAAATTTTTCATCACGATTACAGCACTTCAAGTGCTTTCCACATCAATGTCTCCCGGCATACACCCTTCACTGTTTTTTGTTTATACTTGACATCATGCTCCATCGTTCATAAATTTAATTATGAGTATAGTCTCATAAAAAAAATAATCTTTTGCGTAATTAAAAATGCGTAATTAAAAATGCGTAATCAAAAATGCTTAATCAAAAATGCGTAATTAAAAAATAGTATGATTTGCTCAAAATTTTAAATTATTAAATCCGGGCAATCTCATTTTTAAAAAAAAATAAAAAAGATCGTGAAACAAAAATGGCAAGACCCAAAAAAGACAGGATAGTGACGTGCAAGCCCGGAGTAAGCTATTTCAAGCCGCGGGGAATCCCCCTGACCAGCCTTGAAGAAGTAAGCCTCACAATAGAGGAACGTGAGGCCATACGCCTGTCTGACTATCTGGGGATGTCGCATAAAGAGGCTGGAGAAAAAATGGGGGTTTCCAGGGCAACCTTCGGCAGGATTCTTCAGGAGGCCAGAAAAATTATTGCAAGCGCCCTGATAAATGGAAAAGCCATAAACGTTGGGGGCGGGAACTATAAAATTGAAGATGAGCATGATGATGATGCATCAGCGCAACGCAGATGCAGATGCCATGATTCCCAAACACAAAACCCTGCAACGCAAAAAAAATAATAAACTGCCATAGGCAGACTTTTTTATGTATTATTATTCTGCCCACAACAAAATACAAAAGAGTTGCAGGCACTTAAAGCAGCTTTAATACAAAGGAGAAATTAAATGTCCAATTGTTCATCAAGTGGATGCGGAGGCATTCAAAGCTCTCCCAATCAGAATGACGAGGCTTTGGCCCAGGAAAAAAGCTTTACTGATTCTTTGGGGAAAATAAAAAATAAAATTCTTGTTATGAGCGGCAAGGGCGGGGTTGGAAAATCAAGCACATCTGTAAACCTTGCCATGGCCCTTGCAGAAATGAATTTCAAGGTTGGGATCATGGATGTGGATCTTCACGGTCCCGATGTTCCGCGGATGCTCGGATTCTCCGGTGTTCTGGGACTTAGCCCGGAAAACAAACTGGCTCCCTTTGAGTATTCAAAAAATTTAAGTGCTGTTTCAATAGAGAGCCTCAAACCAAACAAGGATGATGCAATTATCTGGCGCGGGCCGTTGAAGTTTGCCGCCATAAAACAGTTTATATCCGAGGTCAACTGGGGCGAACTTGATTATCTTATTATAGATGCCCCCCCTGGAACCGGTGACGAGCCGCTGACAATAGCCCAGACAATGAAGGACGCAAAGGCCGTGATAGTCACCACCCCTCAGGAAGTCTCCCTTGCTGATGTTCGAAAATCTATCAATTTCTGCAAAACCGTGGAAATGGAAATAGTCGGACTGATTGAAAACATGAGCGGATTTGCCTGCCCACACTGTGGTGAGGACATGCCCCTTTTTGGTACTGGTGGCGGAGAAAAAACAGCCAAAGCCATGGAAATCAACTTCCTTGGCAAGGTTCCCTTTGACCAGAACATGGTGGTATGCGGAGATGCTGGGGATAATTTCCTGAAAATGCACAAGGACTCTGCAACAGCAAAAGCATTTTCTGCCATTGCATCAAACCTGGCAAAATAAAATATATTCTCAACACAGGAGAATAACCCAATATTTCCAAAAAGCAATCGCCTGCTGTATCCCAGCAGGCGATTATTTTTTTTTTGAGAGCCGCAACTGCCTACATCTTATGATAAAGAAAATCCGGCACAATCTTTAAAACCCAGGCAATTAAACGCCATCGTTTTGAAATATATGCGTGTTTCCTTTTCTTCTTTATTGCAGTAAAAATCTGTGATGCTGCTTCTTGCTGTGATGCAACCCAGAACAGGCCTCCGCCCTGGGCCATTGCTGTATCAATAAAGCCTGGCTGGATGTCTGTAATTACTATTTTAGTTTTATTTCTTGCGGTGATACTTCGAAGGCCCTGAAGATAATTTGAGACATAGGCCTTTGATGCATTATATGCAGGTGCAGGCCCGCCCCGGAGTGCTGCAATTGAAGGAATCCCCACTAAATGGCCCGTCCCTTTTTTAAGGAAGTAACGATAAGCAGTATTAGCCATTGCAGTAAATCCAAGGACATTTGTATCAATTGTTATCTTGTCCTTTTCCCATGGAAGTTTCTTGTCAACAAAGCCGATTCCTGCGTTAATTATAATCAGATCCATTCCGCCCATTTCATCGATGAGTGCTTCAAGTTCTTCCCCTGCGCTGTCATCTGAAACATCAAATGACTTAATATGACATTCACCAGCAAGTTCTTCTTTCAACTGCTCCAGCAGATGCTTTCGTCTTCCGGTGATTCCAAGAACATACCCGTCCATGGAAAAAAACTTTGCCATGTCCAGCCCGATTCCTGATGTTGCTCCTATTATTATGGCTTTTTTTGCTTTACTTTCCTTTACCATGTTTCACCCCTGTGTATATTTGTATGAAAGAAACCCTAAACGCCTATAATTCTTTAATATTTTGTTGTGGACAGAATAATGGCACACAAATAGTCTGCCCGTAGAATTTTTTCTGGCGTTATCGGGTAACCTGATCGTCCTTTTTAAGATAAAGCAGGGCGCATCCCCTGGCATCGGAGAGTGCTTCGTGATGATTAAGCTCTATCCCCTGTTTTTCGCAGCAGGCATCGAGTCTTGCTGGTTTATAGCCCATTGCCTTGTAAATCTTCATGGTGCATTCCCACTTTTCCGGAAGCTTTAATTCTGAATAATCGAGTTTGTAGTATGCACAGGTTTCCCGCATCACACCCCTGTCAAATGACTCATTATGAGCAATTATTTTTTTTCCTTTAATGCGTTTTTTAATTTCCGGATACATCTCCCGGAAGGATAAGGCACTGGCTGTGTCTTTTCCAGTCAAGCCGTGAACCTTGGTAGTAAACCATTTATACTCATTGCCCGGCGGCTGGATAAGGGTGCAGTATTGATCAACAATTTTGTCATCTTCAACTGTGACTATCCCTATTGCACATGCACTGTATTTCTTTTGAGTTGCGGTTTCAAAGTCTATGGCGACAAAATCCATTGGTTTCCTTTCATTTATCATGCGCCTTGCATTTGCGGCAAAGTGTGATAAATGTATGCTTTAAGTTATTTGACTGATGCAGTTGCTGAATCCAGGATCATATTTTGCAATCACGACCCAAAAAACATGTATAACAACTTCACTTAAATAGATACCCCAAATTGATAATAACGATTTTTTAAAGCCAAAAACTGCCCATATTTCACACTAAAAAAATCATGATTGAAATATTAAAGGAATCATTGTATATTAAACTATGTCAACTTCAGCCCCGGAAAAACTGAGAAAGTTTTATGATCATTTTGAACACGAAGATCATGTACTTATAATCATTAATGCTGATCCAGATGCAATAGCCAGCGCAATGGCTGTTAAAAGGCTTTTATGGCGCAAGGTCAGCAATATTACAATCTCCAACATCAACATCATTAAAAGGCCGGACAACGCTGCCATGGTCAAGCTGCTCAAGGTGGGCATGGTTTATATCGAGGATGTTAAAAGAGAGAAATATAACAAGTTTGTCACTGTTGATTCTCAGCCGGGTCATAATGAGGCTTTTGCTGATTTCAAGTTTGATGTAGTCATTGACCACCACCCAAAAACATGCGACAAAATTCCCTTCAGCGATATTAGGCCCCACTATGGTGCGACCGCAAGCATAATGACTGAATACCTGCGGGCAGCGAAAATCAAACCATCGGCAACACTGGCCACAGGACTTTTCTACGGCATCAAAACCGATACAGGGGGCTTTGAAGCCAAGGCACAGACCGTGGATATCAAGGCATTGCAGTTTCTTTTTCAGTACGTCAACCTGCACATTTCCAGAAAAATTCAGCAATCAGAATTGCGGCTCGATTTCTTAAAATATTTCAAGTCCGCCATAGAAGATATGCGGATGCGGCGTGGACGGGCATTTATTCACCTCGGCCATGTCCCAACCCCGGACATCTGCGTCCTGGTGGCGGATTTTTTCATGCGGGTAAACCCCGTAAAATGGAGCATTGTTTCTGGACACTGCAAGGATAAACTCATAATAATCCTCAGAAACGACGGGTTAAGAAAAAATGCCGGCAAAGCAGCAAAGGAAAGCTTTGGCAAGTTCGGCCCGGCTGGGGGGCATAAAAGTGCTGCAAGGGCTGAAATTCCATGCTCACACATAGACAGCCTCTTTGAAATGAACGACTGCAAGGCAACCGTAACATGGCTGGTTGATGTAATAGAAAACAGTTCCGGGAAAAAAAGCAACGACTCCGAGGAAACCTGAATAAAAAACCCTCTTCTTTAATAAAACTCATTTTTTTTGGAAAAAAAAGTTTTGAACTGGCAGCAAAGTTTTTTTTGTTTACCTACTTTTTTTCCTGACATATCAAGTAATTTCACTTGCCATGTCAGGCGATTTCAGTTATATAATAAAAAATATTTAGATTTATACATTAAAATTGTTACATAAGAATAGTAATTACTATAAAATTCGAGGATTTGTGAAAAGATCTGTCCATATATTGTTCGGCCTTATTTTTATCTTCATGGCTGTCTATGCTGGTACGTCTGGGTTTGCAGGTGAAGAAACCGCCGTAAATACTGAAACCATCATAGAAGAAGCCATTCTCAAGGATATTATTGTTACAAATACTCGTGACGACCTTCTTCTTTATCTCAAGGTCAAGGGTGCTTTTACAGGAAAATTGAAAAAAATTGTTCTTAGTGGCGTTCCAGTCACCTTTTCCTATTTAATCACCGTTGACAGGCAAAGAAGCTTCTGGTTTGATAAAGAAATTGTCGATTTTACTGTAATGAATACTTTAAAATACGACACCATGAAAAAGGAGTTTGTAGTAACAAGATCCTGGGACAAGGCAAACATCACCGTAACGCATTCATTTGATGAGGCCCAAAAGCTGATATCAGAATTAGACAGCCTCCGGGTCGTTCCTCTTGAACGCCTGGAAAAAGGGCAGCAATACACCTTGAGCGCAAAGGCTGAGCTTGATAAAATAACGCTCCCATTTTATCTGCATTACGTTTTGTTTTTTGTTTCCCTTTGGGATTTTGAAACCGACTGGCATACTGCCGAGTTTATCTACTAAAAAATTTATGGTAAAGCGCAGCCGACTCACAAATATATTTGCCCATATTTCCAGCGAGGAAAGAAACAGGAGAAAACGGGAAGCAGTAATAATCGTTGTTGCCAGCATTTTTGTAGCACTGCTTACCTATGCTGAAACCAGGGTCATAGACTTTGGGGTTGACTTCCCCATATCCAACACGATCCTGATGTTCATCCTGATAAACATCAACCTCCTTCTGCTTATTCTCATTATCTTTTTTGTTTTCAGAAACCTGGTCAAACTCCTGTATGACAGAAGAAGTAAAGTCGTAGGCTCCAAGCTCAGGACAAGGCTGGTAGTCGCTTTTATTGCTCTTTCACTTCTGCCGACCATTGTACTTTTCTTCTTTTCCATCAATTTTATTACTTCCAGCCTGGAGTTCTGGTTCAATGCACCTGTGGAGCAGGCACTTGAAAACTCCCTCACTGTTGGACAAAATTTTTACTCCCATGTTGAAGATACATCCATTTTCTTTTTGGAAAGAATACCATACCAGTTTAAAACCAGGAAGCTGCTGAAAAATAAAAAGGCCATGTCAAGATATATCCAGGTCATCCAGAGGGAATTTAACCTTCACAGTGTTGAGGTGTATTCAAGCAATGCAGAAAGGATAACCCTCTCCCTTGACCCGGTTTTTGAGGAGGAATCCCTCCCGCCCGTCATGGCCGATGACCTGCAAAAGCCCATGTCGCCAAAGGGCGTTCGCACAATACTGCGGGCAACCGACAATGGCGAGTATATCCGAACCATAGGAACATACCCCTTTAATGCAGAAACAGGAAAAGCAGAAGCCTTTATCGTAATTACTACACATATTTCCTCGGAGCTTTCCAGAAATATGGCCTCTATCTCAAGAGGATTTGAGGAGTACCAGCAGATCAAGCTCCTGAAGGAACCGATCCAGGCGACCTATTATATAACCCTTTCAATTGTGGCTCTTCTGGTGGTTTTTTGCGCTGTCTGGTTTGGTTTTTTTATTGCCAAATCAATTACAAACCCAATTCTGGAACTGGCTGAGGGAACCAGAAAAGTTGCAGAAGGCGACCTGAGCTTCTCCATTGGGCTTGTTGCCGATGATGAGATTGGCAGCCTTGTTGATTCCTTTAACAAGATGACAAAGGATTTACGCTTTGGCAGGGAACAATTGGAACTGACAGCAAACAAACTGCTGGAGCAAAATTTTGAGATCGAATCCCGGCGGCAGTATATGGAAATCGTGCTTGAAAACATAATGACCGGTGTTGTCACCCTTGATGCCGGAGGATTTGTGACGACCATCAACAAATCTGCCGGAAAAATGCTGAACCTTAATATCACAGACATCATCAACAAAAGCTATAAAAAGCTGCTTGATGACAAGTTCATGGGCATTGCCGCAGATATTTTGTTGAAACTCGAACACTCCCGCAACAACTCCGTGGAGCTGCCCCTGCGCCTTAGTATCGACGGGAGGCCAAAAACATTCCTGATTCATGTAAACGCCCTGAAAGATGATGATGGACGGCACGTGGGAACTGTTATGGTGTTCGATGATATGACGGAGTTGGAAAAAGCGCAGAGGATGATGGCGTGGCGGGAAGTGGCCCGCAGAATTGCCCATGAAGTAAAAAACCCGCTTACCCCGATTTCCCTTTCCGCCCAGAGGCTCAAAAGGAAGTATTCTGGAACTGTAAATGATGAGGTCTTTGATGAGTGCGTGGTCACAATTGTCGATCATGTAGAGCTTATCAGAAATCTTGTTAATGAGTTCTCGGCCTTTGCACGGTTTCCAACTGCAAATCCAAAGCTTGATGATCTGCCCCCGATTGTAGAAGAGACAATCGCCCTTTACCGTGAAGGCCATGAAGCAATAGAGTTTAAAATAAATATTCCTGAAGAGATCCCCAGGCTGCCCCTTGACCGACAGCAGATAAAACAGGCACTTATCAATCTTGTGGAAAATGCAGTATCCTCTGTGAAAAATCAGGGCACAGTTGTTGTCAACCTTGACCACGATCCAATCCTGAACAAAGTAATGATAGAGGTTACAGATACTGGTGACGGCATTTCAGACGAAGACAAAACCAGACTTTTTGAGCCATATTTCTCCACAAAAAAATCTGGCATGGGCCTGGGCCTCACGATTGTAAGCACTATAGTTTCAGAGCATAACGGAATGATCCGCGCACTGGACAACACCCCAACCGGTGCCAAGTTTGTCATCGAGCTACCAGTATAATACCTCTCAGTAATCGGTGTGCCTGAATGAAAACTGCCTTCACACTCAATCTCATCAAAGGAAAAAAAGTATAATCCTCAGCGTACAACTGAGTACGCCTGCGGTTATGTTGTTTTTTCCGCCTCGATCTTGAGT
>JAOZSB010000287.1 GCA_029939895.1 Desulfobacterales bacterium | reverse complement strand
GAACCACGAGCTCTGCTCATTCGATTCTAAAAGATTCTGGCGTGAAAAGTTAGATCAAGGATGGGCTATGAGTAATCGAATAAACAAAAAGCTCGTTATTGATTCGTTACAAATGGGGATATGGTGTCGCAATCCCGGGCCAGGATTACTTTTTCACACAGATCGGGGAAGCCAGTATTGTAGTAATGATTTTCAAAAATCGGTTATAAATAATATGGATACTTTATTTTTTATCAGAGAACAGAGTTTAGCTATTTTGCTATTTAAATATTTTAATATTTATTTTTGTCAAGCCAGGCCGTTAAAGCCTCTTCGACAACAAGAGACCTATCAATTTTCCCCCCCTTACCCTTCCGCTTTATCTGTTCATGGGCAAAAGCCAAAGTGAATCGTTCTGAGGTTTTTCTTGTTAAATAGATGTACACGGGCTCCCTACCCTCTTCCACGGTTTTTGGTCGCCCTACTTTCTTAAGAGGCTTTTTTGGGGGCCTCTCCTTTGGCTTAACATCTTTCTTGAAAGCCTTTTTTATCTCCTTAGGAGCAGACTCTTTTTTACTGGCCTTTTTCAAAGCCTCTTCAAGACGCTTCTCTTGATCCTCTTCCGAAACCAACCGTTTAATTTTTTTTGGAACAGCCATAATATTTTCTTGTTATGAAATAAGGTTAATAATGTCATTAGATATTTTTTCAATATCTAAAAGAGCCCTTCCCGCCTGGTTAAACATTCTTTTATTTCCTTTTACAGACCTTGCATACTCCAGTAACGTCATGCCCTCTTCTTCAAAATTTTCATATATATTTCTAAATGAAAACACCGACTCAAGAATACTAATTTGTGGCGGCATTATTCCTTCAAAATATTGGATTACCGTTTCTGGGCGTGTCTGTGGATGAATAAAGGTTGGAACAATATAAAAAGAATTTGTTCTGCTTGGATCACTTGATAAGATATCATTTATTGTTGGCCATTGATTTCTTACAAATAATCGCCGTGTTTTTGCGCTCACCCTCATTGGAATCAAAACCAAGTGGCTTAAATTTAGAGCCAACTCACTTGCAAAATCCACCTTCCCCTCTCCAGGGCAATCCAAAATAACAATTTCGCTTTCCTTAATAACCTTCAAAAGGCTCTTTTTTAAATCATCGGGCTTTGTTTCTGGGAGGGCTAAAAACTGGACCTTATCCTTCTTCACCCTGTCCCCCCTTCTTTTTAACCACTCTGTTGAGTCTCCCTGCCTGTCAAGCTCGACCAATGCTATCGATTTAAATGCTTTACTAAAGGCACGACTATAAGCAGCACCCCTTGCAAGTGCGCTCTTTCCCTCTCCACCGACTGTTTGAAAAAAAGAAATTATTATACTCATAGGCTTACCCATATCAGATAATAAAATATTTTGCAATTTTTTTATTTAAATATTTTAATATTAAAATATTTAAACTGATTTATTTAAACAGAATCTTATCGCATTGATAGAAACGCCCAAACTCTCTAATCTTTGGAACTCTTCGTTAAAATAGAAGACAGCAACAGACCTGACAGCTTCTCCGCGTCCCATTCTTTCCGTATACCTTTCCTTTAAATATTTTTTTTGTTTTTCTTGAGCTCTTAATAAAAAACCATCCTCCCATTCTCCTGCTTCTTTTAACTCTTGAACTTTTTCATACAAAAGTACTCCAAATTTTCTTGCTCTTTTTTCATTTTCTTGCTTGTCCTTTTTTAATTCTCCAGCTGCTTTTTCTTTTTTAATTATCCGTTCTTTTTCTTTTTTAAACATTGGAGAAAAAACATAAGGCTCGCCTGGCTCTGGAAGCATACTTCTTATCCAGCCACCCTTGTTGGCTATTTTGGTTCCTTTTTCTATATGAAAATCAAGGTCAGTAAATACATCAAGCCAAGTTAAGTTTTCATGCTGCTTGCGGGCCTTTTCTAATCCTTTAAATCCATAACCCTTTAAGCGGGTACTTATTTTATCATCACTCCAACCCGGAGGAAGTTCATTTTCAAATACAAACTTTTCTGGTTCTGGCTTCTGAAAGATTGGAAGTTGCTTAAAATTAGGATTATCCTCAACGCTAAATATAATACTCTGAACTTTTCGAGTCTTTTTTTTGTCTGCTTTAAATGTAAATAATATATCTGTTTTTGCGGCAATATCTTTCTGGGCAGGAATTAAAATGCGACGCTTAAAATCATTAAAATTATTGTACGTCTTGGATGTAGCATCCAAATATTTTTGCTTAAACCAAGTCAAATCAACCTCAAAAGTGTCTTGCTTCAAACCTTTATAAACTTTTAAAATCTGATAAATCCGCAAAGAATAATGATTTTTAAGGTTAATTACAGCTCTTAACTCCCAGGATGTAAAACGTCCCTTCAATGCTAATAAAAAAGGTTTTAAGCCTGGTGAAAGCACAAGCTTCACATATCCTTTTTCTTGAGACTCCCGTGTCTCTGCACACCAGGTTACTTTTACTCGCTCATTTTCAATTGGATCAACAAACTTTATAAGCTTTGTCATTAAACCATCTGTCGCTTTATCACAAAGCTCGTAAATCCTTTTGGTTCTTACTCCAAATACATTTGCCAACTCTTTTACAGAAATCTTAAATACCTTTAAATCATCATCCCACTTATCAATCAGCCCAAGCATATACAAAATCAATCGCTGCTCATCCAGTGTCAACTTGGGCCACTGAGCTCCTATAATGAGATCGTTCGAGACCGCAATCAAACTTGTTTCTTCTAATTTTTGAAGATCCTTGCCGGTAATCAAAACAATATTTCCTATAAATTTCATTTTAGCTTGGTTAAAATTTAATGAAATTTTAACCAATTATCTAAAATGCGTCTAATATTTTATATTGACGTAAATAATAATATTTTTATTTACGTCTGTCAACAAGTTTTGACGTAAATAAATAAAGCTTAAAACAAACAACCCCATTTTCGACGTAGTTAAAACCCCACGATTGACGTAGTTAAAGGGGAATAATGGACAAAAATATTCTTTTTTTCAAGCGTTTATGCTGTAAATTCAAGGCCATACAGTGTGCTCGTAATAGACAAAACAAGAACCCCACATTTGACGTAGCTGACCCCACGTTTGACGCAATTGGATTTTTTTTTATCTATTATTTCAATTGTTTCCAACGACTAAAAAAACAATATATGAAATATATGAAATATTAAATCATCATCATAAAAAACGGATGGTGATGATGATTTTTTTAAGCATTCTTAAAAGAAGGCTTTTTTAGTTGATTTTTGAGAAAGTTGAAAGCTGTTCGAAGCTTATTAAAAGCAGCGGGCTTTAATTATAACCCGGTTTGCAGCTATTCAATTCATTTTGCTACCCATGAAATTTAATAGTATCCTCTGAATCTGCTCGTAATTGTTTCAAACTTAAATGTAACATCCGCAAAATGATGCCGGAAAACCTCTGTAGGGACGATCTTTAGTTACTTGAGGACATTGCCTCCTTTTCGGATAAAGACGACCTTAAAGCTCGTCTCTGGGTGAATGTTTGCCGATTTTAATATACGTTCACAGACAAAGAATAGCGCATCCTTGCATTTACAATTTAGAGCAAGTTGAATGTCGCTGATAGATCGAATAATATATTTTGAAAGCCTCGGTATTATTTTAGAAGTTCGTCTAAATAAAATGGCGTATTCGAGTTCAGCTTTTTTAATATTTAAATATTTAGATATTTTATTTTTAATATTGTTGGTGGGCAGGTGCACTTCCTCGACCAGGTCATGAAGAATCAAATCTCTTTATTGATTATCTAAAATATTTTTTTTAACTGAAGAGGGAAGGGGGCAGGTATTAAATGTATTGCGAAAATATTATTTTGTGGAGTTTCTGATATTTAGTAGGAGGGAAATTTTTTTAAATATAATCAATTCTTTAAATAGATTAATTAAAAAACCCTTTGCCTTTAAAATTTTAATGAGTTTGATATGGCAGAAATTATATTGACCATTTGGATCAGTCATTAACTTGTAAAGCCTTTTCAAAGGTGTGTAGGTTTTTACTTTTGTTTTTGTGGTGAAGAAAGTTGGTGGCTTCCAGGCACTACAAATGCAACGAAACGAAATTTTTTTGTTTCTGTTGGCTTGTCAGTATGCTCTATTTGGTTAATAAAAATTTGAATATAAGCAAATATACTTTATTGATTTTTGGTTAAATAGTTAAAGAAACTAACTGAACTGGTGAATAAAATGTCTCAAAAAAAACAGCAAAGGAAAGCTTGACAGTAATGTATAAGAAACGGTATAGTTATAACATGACAGAATTACTTCAAAAAGTTTTTGCGGAAGCAGCCAAGCTTCCACCCTTTAAACAGGATGAGATGGCTCGAAGAATAGAGGAGATGTTGAAAAATTCACACTCTGAAACCGAGCAAGTTTCTCAAAGGGGAGAGGTGGGTCAGCAAAAAGGAAAGTGGGCTAAGGTTGCTCAAAGGTTGAGCCAAGAATCGCCCTTAACTGGTCTTGGTGAAGAGTTTAGGAAACACAGCCGAGAATTTAGGGAAGGATTTGACCTTAAAACGCCCCTTGAAACTATTAAATGAATTTTCTTCTTGATACCGATACAATATCCCACGTGTTAGACAAAAAATCTCCTTACCATACCAGGGTTACCTCAAAACTTTCAGAAATATCTGATAAGGATAATATTTTTATTTCTGTGCTTTCAATTTATGAGACAGAGTATGGAATAGCAGTCTTGAAAAATGATGTTAATAAAGAAAAATATGAGCAGGCCAGAATACTAATGAGTGAAGTTTTTAAGGTTTTGCCGGTTACTGAAAAAGCTGCAAAAAGCTTCGGTAATATAAAGGCTCGTTATCAAGATCACACCGGAATCCATTCAAGGGCTTTGGCAAGGCATAATGTTGATTTAATTATTGCGGCCACCGCGATCGAGCAAGAAGCAGTTTTGGTTGCCAGCGACAAAATTTATTCGAAGCTCATAGAGGCTGGAGTGAATATAAATTTTGAGAACTGGGCGCTGTAGTGTCTTTGGATATTTAAATAGCTAAATATTTAGATGTTTAAATATTAACTTGGGATGGATTTTATCTCATCATCAAATTGGTATAGCTTAACCCTGTTTTTTACGGCATTAAAAAGTTTGACAGATGGATCAGTAATCTGGATATGGGCTTTATACAAAAGTCCATTTGTAGCGTCGTCTTTTTCATGACGGAGGATCTGCTGTAGGGCCTTCTTGCCAGGCTTGTCAGAATCATGCCAAAGTTTTAATATCTCCATCACCGATGGCTGCTGTGGTTATATCTTTAGCAAGTTCCGGGAGAATGTAGACGCTTTTATTAAATGGTCAGCGACTTCTATAGAGGCTCTAAGCTCCTTGGTGTCCACTTCTATAACTTTATATGTGGGTTTGCTCCCATAGAGGTGAGGCGGTGCAAAAATTTATCACCATTATCCATCCAAAACATCCCGAATAAGTTTTATAATTTTGCTGCCCGTAAATGGTTTTAAAACAAACGCTTTTGCCTTTTCGCTAACATCCTTAACCAATCCATCATCAGAATATCCACTGGCTATAATTACTTTTACCTCCTTATCAAAAGCTATTAGCTTATCAAGGCATTTTTTGCCGCCCATCCCTGGCATTCCAAGGTCAAGCACGATCAGGTCTATCTCTTTATGTGACTGCGTGTAGATTTCCAGGGCAGACTCACCGCTATTCGTTGAAAATATCGTGTATCCTAATTTCTTAAATATTGCACTCATAACATTTATTATACCATCTTCATCATCAACAAGCAGTAGGGTCTCAGTGATGTGGTCAAGTAAAAAAGGACACTTTTTTTAAGCTGCTTTTTTCATTTCCCA
>JAOZSB010000286.1 GCA_029939895.1 Desulfobacterales bacterium | reverse complement strand
TAACTACATATATTTTTTTTCACCTTCATATTGTTCAAAGGATAACCAGTCTGAACATTTTTCATTGTCCGATATCCAGCACAGATGCAAGTCACACCACGACATAATTGGGTTGATTGTAAAATTCCGGTCGTAATCCAACCTTGATACCACGCCTGCTTTTAGTGCTACGTCTGGATTTATGCGATACCCGCACATGTTGCATTTTCTTGGGATTGGACCTATCATCTTTTTAAATCTCCCTGCAAACTCTT
This sequence comes from Desulfobacterales bacterium, assembly GCA_029939895.1. Taxonomy (GTDB): domain Bacteria; phylum Desulfobacterota; class Desulfobacteria; order Desulfobacterales; family JAOZSB01; genus JAOZSB01. The sequence continues at coordinate 5,615 of JAOZSB010000286.1, read as the reverse complement.
TTGAAGTGCATTTAATGATTGAGAAATTATATTTGCATAGCCCAAAAGATGACAAAAATTTTCTTTTGCTACACCAGGTAAGCCAGGATTGCTTCCATTATCATTCGGATGTCTTTTTCAGGATCTGTTTTTGTTTCAAGGTCGGCTGAAATGCTGATGTATATGACATGTTCCCGGCCCATGCCCATAAGCCGTTTCATGCGGTGTTTAAGCTGGATCAGCCTGAGTCCCAACTCTGATGTTATGGCTTCTCCGCCGGTCAGGTAGCCGAAGAACTCCATGCGTTTTACTGCGGATGCTCTTTTGTTGTATGTCAGGCGTTTCATGCCGGGAATTACTTTACCTTTGACATTCAGGTTTATATCTTCAAAGGTGTTGACGGTCCAGCCCTGGGCTTCGTAGCAAAACCGCGGGTCGTGGACTTCCCGCTGGTAGCCCTTTGTGTCTTCAATTGAGCTGAGAAGAATCGAGTAGGGCACTCCTTCTCGCCTGTACATTCTGATCAAGGGCCTGAAGCCCTCCGGGTCGTTTACAAGGAAAACCTCCATTGCCTTATCATCTGCAAGGTCAATGCTTGTCCACTCCCCAATGGTCCTTGGAACTTTATCAAGGAGAGCCTTTTCATCTTTTACACGGGTCTCAAATATTCCTGCGTTAAACAGTAAAAAAAGAGCTGTTATCCCATAGAAAATGAAAAGTTTTAAAATTTTCTTATTTTTAAACATCCTGCAAGTCCCGCCGTTAAAATCAGAAGTAAAAGCGATATGGCAAAAAGAAACACGCTGGAAAATGTGTGGAAAAAACTTTCCGCTGCTTCCTTGCCAAAAAAATGCGCAACCAGAATAACTGCAACTATTCTGCTGATGTTTGCAGTAAGGGCGATAGGAACGGAAGAAAACACAATAAATGCTTTTCTTCTTATGGGTGCTTCAACCATGTATGCAAAAAGAACCGATAGTGTAAACAGGGATACGGTTGAATTCAGGCCGGAGCATCCTTTTTCTATAATGAAACTGAAACCGGGAATGAACAGGTTAACACCATCCTGAAGGGCAGAGATCCTGAACAAATCGAGTATGAGTGCTGAATATTTGCTAGACATTAACTGAAGGGGAAAGGCAATTGCTGATGTTACGGAAAAGGGAAGGGGTATCATAAGAAGCATATACGCAATTGGAAACCGTACTTCCCGTAAAACTTCAGGACCCCAGAGGTACAGGGTAAAACCCGCAAGGGAGACTAAAAATGAGAAGTACATCATAAATCTGAAATCAAGAAAAATACTGATCATGTACAAGATAATGCCCGTTGCAAAAAGCGATATGGTGTGTGTGTCACGGGGTCTGGCAATTTCTATGAGTGTTTTTTTATTTTGCCACGCTATGTAGGCAGAAACAACAGGCACCAGAAAGCCGTGGGAGTAGTAAGGGTCGAGCATCCATGCATCGAAAAGATAATAGAATGCAGGAGAATAAACCCCGATAAGACCTGCTGCTGCAAGGACAAAGGGCAGGAGCAGTTTGTCTGCCGACTTGATCTCTTCCATAATTATCGTTTTACAGCCCTGCAGTCTATGCCAATTTTAAAAAGCCTGCTGCAAAGAAATTCTGCTTCACCTTTTGTAGAGTATGCACCAGCAAAGATATAATAACGGCCATCTGTTCCCTGTATCAAATATGGCGAAAATCCATTGTGCTCGATTCCCCCCATTTTTATTTTTGCAATTTCACTTGTTTTGTATGTACCAAGCCAGGCTGCATAGGTTGTTCTTATGGGAGAACCCACGCCAATATTTAGCTTTTTTATAAATGCCAGCGCATCTTCTTTGGACTCAAAGTTCCCCGTCAGAACACGGTATCTCATGCCCATGCCTCTCAGGTTAACCCTCACCCAATACATCTGAAGTCCGGTCTTGATTGATATTTCATTTGCTCTTTTAATGGCGGCTTCTTTTGTGGTTGCTGTCTTTACCAGCATTGAAAATGGATAAGACTTACCCCATGTTGCAACATTGAAATCGCTTGAAGCACTTGCTCTTCTGTCGGTAGCTTTCTTGGTTGATTTTTTAATTGCTTTTCCGGGTTTATTATTAACCCAGGGCGGTTCAATTACTTCTGGGTTTTTATTATCAGGTTTTTCAGGAACAGGAGGCGGCTCCTTTGCTGCACTCTCTGGTGCCTCACTGGTCTTTAGCGGCTCTTCCTCACCCGGAACAGGTGAGTCATCCGCAGTGCTGGCCTCAGGGGCATCCTTTGCCGTCTGCACAGGCTGCGCCTGTGGCGGAGAATCTACCCTCTCTCTGCCTGAACCTGGCGAAGGCAGTACCGCAGGGGGCCATGGCTCTGGAACTGGTTCTTCGATTTTATCTCCCGCCTGTCCATCTGCAACACTCTTTTCAGCCGGTACAGCTTTATCATCAACTGGCGCAGTTTTGTCCTCAGCCGAAGCAGCTTTTTCTTCAACTGGTGCAGCTTCACCTTCAACTGGCGCTGGCTCATTTACAACAGGGGTGCTGGCTTTTTCAGGCACTTCTATTTTTAGTGTGACACTCCTTGGGGCTGGTTTCGGCTTGTTCTGGCTTGTGTTGAAAACGCCCGAAGGTTTGAGATATAAAAACCAGAAAGCAACTCCAAGGACAGCAAGTACAAGCAGTATTATTGCTTTGCCGAGTTTGCTTTTATCGTCTAATCCGCTATAGTTGTCGAATTCAAGTATGTCTTCCTGAACTTTAAAGTCATTTTCTTCATCATCATCATCATCAAAACCCTCGTCAATATAAACGGGCATTACTGCTATATCGTCAAATGGGTCAATTTCTGTTTCATCATCATCTTCTTCCTGCAAGTGTTCCTGCGGGTCGCTGCTTTCAATATCATCAGATTCTTCTGGTTTGCCTTTCCCGGGGGGGGTGCTCTCATCAGGCTCAGCCTCTTCTTCATCATCAAAGCCTTCATCTATGAAAACCGGCATTACGGGGATATCGTCAATTTCATCCTGCAAATGTTCCTGGCTGCTGCTGGCCTTATCAGTGTCCAGATTATCGGCTGGAGAAGCATCGCTGTCAACATCTTTGTCGCCTTCACATTCAAAGCCTTCGTCTATAAAAACCGGCATTACAGGGATTTCGTCAATTGAGTTGTCGTCATCGCTTTCCTGTTGTGCTGCATTATCAATCGAGTCGTCAGCGGTACTTTCTTTTTTATCTTCCGGGACAGGGGGAGGGGTGCTGTCTGGCTCCTCCTCTAGATAGCTGTCACCGGGATAATCTTCTTCGGTGTATTCATTGACTGGCGGGGTTGCCTTTTTAGTTGATTCTTTTTTGGTGTGTTCAAAGACTGTCGAAGTGACCTTGCGGGTTGATTCTACTTCAAGCTCCTCATTCACCGCGCTCTGCCAGTCCATACCAATTATTGCTTCAAAATCGCTTTCCAGGGCTTCTTCTTCTGAGCCGTTGCCAGTAAGCTCACTTGCAGTAATCTCATCGTAATCTATTGAGATTTCTTCACTGTCATCTAAATCATCATCATTTGAAACGTCTTTACTTGAAACGTCTTCACTTGAAACGTCTTCACTGGAAACGTCTTCACTGGAAACATCATCACTTGAAACGTCTTCACTTGAAACGTCTTCACTTGAAACGTCTTCACTTGAAACGTCTTCATTTGAAACGTCTTCACTTGAAACGTCATCACTTGAAACGTCTTCATTTGAAACGTCTTCACTGGAAATATCTTCACTTGAAACATCGCCACTTGAAACGTCTTCGTTTGAAGCATCATCACTTGAATCGTCATTTTCCGAAGCAACTTTACCAGAAGCAACGGGATCGTTCATACTGCCGTAGACACTGGACATGTCAAAGTCGTTAGTGCTGGTGTTTGCACTGTCAGGTGCATCACTGTCAGTACTTGGAACTTTCGGGCTTATTTCGGCCAGGATTTCAATGACAGGGTTCTTGACCTGATTTCCTCCAACATAGAGTCCGCTCTCAAGTCCTTTAATTTCATTTCGTTTCTCTGCTCTGCCAAGGGACTTGTACAGCCTTAATGTGTCAAATCCGGTTTTCTTCAGCATATTTTTGATGGAGATCCCCTGGGGGCTTTCCTGTATCAGCTTGGTGACTAACACCTCATCCGGGTCCGGGGTGTCGTTTATAGTTGGTGCCTTTGGTTTTGGCCTGCCATTAGATTTACTGTCGGAAGATTTGTCATTGGATTCGCTGTCCGGGTCATCCTGCTGGGAAGTTTTTTGCATGGCTTGAATATCTGCGTAGAAGTCGATGTCCGACTCCATTGGCTCTTCATCATTGCCCTGTGGCTCTTCATCATTGCTCTGTGGCTGCTCATCAGGAACCAGCGGCTCAGCACCATAGCCTAATGGCTGCTCATCTGGGTCTGGTGTCTGGTCTTCAGGGTCTGGTGTCTGGTCGCTAACATCAGGCCTGGTTTTATTGTTTGCAGCTTTTTTTACCTTCTTCCTGAGAGGTCGCCTTGTTGCTGGCGAATCAAAGTTATCTTCATCCAGGGAAAGCTCAAGCTCGCTTTCGTTGTCATCCATTGCACTGTCATGCTCGTCCTCGACACTATCCTGTGCATCGGCCTGGTCATCATCATAGGGATTTTCAAAATCAAGTGGGGTTTCCCCCTCGTCAGACAGTGATGCAGGAGTAAGGGCTTTTTGCCGGCTGGATGGTGAAGCATAGTCAAAGTCTTGGTTAAGGTTCTCCTGGGAAGGTTCATTCCTTTTAATCTGGAGTCCGTTTACTCCGCATTCTTCGTTCGCCTCTCGCACATCAAGTAGATCGACTATCTTTTTATTGCGCAGAAAGGCTTTTTGTAATGACAGGTCGCAAAGTTTGTTTATCACCCTGGGGATACCGCCGGAACAGCCGGCAATAAATTTCAGGGCATCCCTGGAGAAAACAGAGGCTGAGCTACCTACAATTTTCATTCTATGGTGGATGTAGCGGACGGTCTGCTTGCCCTTCATTGGCTTGAGGTGCCTGCTGACAGCGACCCTCTGTTTGAGTTGACGCATATCTGGTCTGTTGAGAATATCTATCAGCTCTTTTTGTCCCAGTACAAAAATCTGTACCAGCTTATTGCTGCCAGTCTCAATATTAGACAGAAAAAGTACTTCCCTGAGAAAATCATCATTCATGAATTGTGCTTCATCTATGACAAGTACGCATCGCCCTCCATTGTCGGCGATCTTGATAAGTTCGGTTCTTATCATGTCGTACATTATCAGCGGAGAAGGCGGCATGTCTTTGAGTCCCAGGCAATAACCGACAAAGCTGGTGAGTTCTCTGGGATTCGTGTTTGGTGGTACGGAAATGGGAACCAGCACAGTTCCATCTGGCAGGAATGATTTAACGGCTTCCGCAAGAGTGGTCTTGCCAGAACCAACAGGGCCGGTAAGGCAGACCAGGCCGGATCGGTTAATTACGCAATTAACCATCTGTGCAAGGATCTCTTTGTATTGATCCTCATCAAAAAAAAACTGAGGATCAGGAGTGATGTTAAATGGCGGTGATTTCAATCTGAAATGTTTATAGTACAAAGTGATCCCTTTCCGCTAAAAAAATATATGATATTAATTCTTATATATACAGT
>JAOZSB010000285.1 GCA_029939895.1 Desulfobacterales bacterium | reverse complement strand
AATTACAGCACGTTGGGTGCTATTCTAAAAAGTTAAACGGGACACTACTGACTATCAATAATAAAAATGAAACCCGTGGAAAACAAAAAAAATCCGCACCCAAAGGAAAGATATACTTTGAGTGCGGTTGATTATATTATTGAATATTCATATCTGCGTATGGATTGTCAGATCCTTTTTTGAAAAACAAGAACCGGTTGCCCTTTGCCTGTTGGGTTTTAAAAAGAATACCTTCCTTCTTGAGACCCTTGTAAAGCGAACGCTGAAAGTCAAACTTCTTGCCGGCATAATTCACATCAAGCTGAAAATTGCCAGGGGACTGGTTTCTAACATTCCTGTCCTTAAACCCTTCAACAGACTCAATTACATCAACTATAGTAAAGACTTCTTCTTCTTCAAAGTTTCTGAACCATAGATCAAAGCGGGTTCCGGCATGTACTGCACGTTCAAAATAATCGAGTGTATCTCCAATTATTGCATTTGAAATTGCTTTGCCCAATTTATCAGCAGCCTTGGAAGCCTGCATATTATCATAGTAGCTGCCAGTTATTGATTTCATGGTCTTTACATAAAGGTCACCCCGTTTCTGGGCAATAAGGTCGGCAGTTGACGGTGAAACAGCTCTTAATGCAATTTCAACTATAATTCCGCCAAAATACTTACTTTGTCCGCCAGTCTTTTTTGCAGCGTGAACATCATAAACCAGAAGAAGGTCAGCTCTGTATTTCAGGGCCAGAGCAGAAAGATCGTCCATATCAACATCAATCCTGCCTGCCTGCTCTATCTCGCTGTAGACGTTATCTACAAACATCTTATCCAGGACAATAAAGCCCTTTCTGGCAAAAACACCATTGATTGACTGTTCCGTTGCCTTAACAACCCTGGAGCGTCTGTTCATACTGCTTTTGGTTTCTGGAATATAGACTGCCATAAACCTGGGGTTACCAACCTGCTCCATAAGGATACCGATTGCTCGAAGATCATTTTTGATGTTTGCAGTCTGGACATCAGCCTTGATAGTCACAGTATAAAGTGAACCGTCAGAGGTTGCCCCTTCTGAAAGTATATCATAATTTGTAACATAACCCTTGGCCCTGGAGTAAATCTTATCTTCCAGTACTTCAAAGTTAGCTACCTTGGTTTTGGAGTCAATAAGAGTTCCAACACCCTGTTCAACAGCGTTTCTTAAAGCATCCTGAAGGGCCGCTTCCCTGGCCTGAGACTGACTTCCTGATATTCCAGCCATACCCTGTACAGTTACGCTTTCTCCAAAAGCCACTGTTCCAGAAATCAGAAACACGCTCATAGCAAATGCCATTAAATAAAAGAATTTTTTCATGATAATCTCCTAATAAACTTAAAATTTTAACGAAACGATGATTTTTGTTTATTCCTATGGTCTGGTTATGAAATAAGCAAAAAAACTCCTAATAAACTTAAAATTAACATCGAAGCCGATTGCTTAGTTAAAGTTTTGATTTTGTTTTATAATAAAGCTTCATGGATAAAGTAAGAAAAAACTTTTTTTTCATCAGTATATCTTAACTCCTCCAGAATCTTTGTTTTTATTATTCGGAACGTTGTTGAGCATCTTTCGCTGCTGTTCATATTTCTGTCTGTCCCGGATTGACTTTTTAATTCTTGCCAGCGCTTCTATATATATACTTTTATCACCAGATTTCACAGCTTTTTTGTATAAGGTTCTTGCCTTGTAAAGATTTTTCAGTTCGCCAAAGGTTTCATATGCAACTCCAAGATTGTAATTTGCCGGCGCACTTTCTGGTTCTTTTTCCAGGGCGATCTGCCAAAGCTCCATTGCAGTTTCCCAATCGCCCAGTTTGGCAGACTCAATCCCCTTTTTCAGAAGATCCTTTACTCCACTTCCACTCCCGAACTCACCGCTGTCAAATTCTACAGTGGTAGAAATTCGTGTTGGAGCAATTTTGCCAACAAGCTGTGATGCAACATCATATGAAAGGTTGTTCAAGGTCTGGCTTTTTGATGGAAGCTCGCTAAGTTTGTTGCCGGAATATGAATTTTCCTTATCCCCGCCGTATTTTTTATTAAAACTTTCCGTAACCTTGCTTGTTGCAATTATCTTTTTTGTTGAAAGATGAAAAACCTTAAAATGAGCCGTAAGGGAGGCCTGTCTGATTGTATATTTAACGGGCTTGAGAACTGTCTTCATTATCTCGACATCAACCATTTTCCCAAAGATATTTTTTTTCTTCTCATATTTGCCTGTCCCTTCCTTAAACTCAACCTGGTCGATTCCTGAGTTATCTTTTATTGATGCTGAAACACGCCCCATGATAACACCGTCAGCCTTCAGGTCGTCAAAGACAGGAAGAAACCTTGGGTCGTCTATCTGGTCAAAGATGACCTTATCCAGAGCATTTACCGCCATTGTGTCTATGAGATCAAAATGTTTTACTTCGCCAAGCTTTGAATAAAAATCACCCCTTACGGTTTCGCCGTATTTGCCATCAAACCTGAGAACTGCAAGGGTTTTAATCCCTTCCATTGAAATCTCGGCTGGTTTAATACCGTGAACAACGGTTTGTTCCGCACATCCAGATATAATCAATATACACATTAAGGCTATGATGCAGCAGAATGGCGAATGGTGATTCTTCATTAAAACTCCCAATATAATAAAATGTAACAACGAAGCCGATTGCTTAGTTTATACCTAAGGCCTGGTTGTGAAATAAGCAAAAAGCTCCTAATAAACTTAATAATAACATCGAAGCCAATGTGATATTTCCGGCTAAAAAAATTTTAATCTAAAAACAACAAATTATTTTGATTAAAACCTTTTCTTGACTTTATTTAATTTTAAATCTTTTAAAGGGGCTGTGCTATAAGCAAGGTAACCGAGAATGTGTGAATTTGCTCACACCTTGTTAGTTTTTAAGGCTGGCATCGGCCTGGTTTCTATGCAGCTCAAGCCAGAGTTCCTCGAAGTCCTTGCGGTATTTTAATGCGATGTTAACAACTTCAGGATCAAAATGTACGTCCCTGTCTTCATCGAGTATCCTGAAACACCTGTCCATAGACATCGGGTCGAAGCTTAAGTCCTCATCTTTATCATACTTGGGATAATCCCGCTTTGAGGTCAGTGCATCAAAAACATCGCCGACTGCAATAATTCTTGAAAAAAAAGGGATTTCATCACCTTTAACATTAAATGGGTATCCTGTACCGTCAATTTTCTCATGGTGACAGGCTGCAATCATGGGAACGGTTTTCAATGACCTGGGCAGACGAATTCCATCAAGGATTTTCTTGGTCCAGACAGAATGCTGGTTCATTGTATTCCTTTCCTCTGGAGTGAATCGCCCGTTTTTTGTAAGAACAGAATCTGGGATTCCAATTTTCCCAATATCGTGGAGAAGGCCAGCGTATTTAAGCACCTCTAATTCATCATTTTTTAACCCAAGGTTGGCACCTAAAAACAGCACATATTCTGTCACCCTGTTTGAGTGACCTGCGGTATTGTTATGTTTTGCCTCAATAACTGTTACAAGGGTTCTGATAAAACTTTCAAATGCCTGTTCAAGTTCGCTGACAAGTCCATGCTGCTGGCGATCGCTCATGCGGACTATTCGCCGAAACTGCTTGAACAGTCTTTTGTAGTCTCCTAAAAAAGCTTTAAACTCTGTGTAAAGCGGGGTGTCCTTAACAGCATCGTCAGCGAGTAATTCTCCAACTCGGGAAATTCGATCCTCATCTTCTTTGAACATGTTGTCATCTTTTGCCATGAATTTCTCCGAGCTGCCAGTAATTATTCTTCAATTTCAATGAGATTGAACTTCATGCTTTCAATATCTTCCTGGAAATCTTCACCATATTCAAGTCCTTCTTCCAGATCGGCTTCATAAAACCAGTTGGCAACGATGTTCTTGCCATCGGCTGCTGCATCATCAAGGATAGTGAAAAAATCCATAAGTATCTTTGATGAGCTACTGTTGAAATAGTACAGTTTTACATTAACAGTAACAGTTTCATCATTTATCCCGGCAAGATATTCATTTAACCAATCAAAAATACGCCCAAAAAATTCAGATGTATTTTCAGGATAGGATTCTCCTGTAATTTCTAATTGATGTTTCTCTGGATCAAAGCAGATATACGGTGTGTGTTTGGCACCTTCAATCTTTAGTAGTTCCATAAACGGCTCCTTAATTTTAATATTGTCGATTGCTAAACAAATTTTATTAATTAAATTTAAGTAACATTTTTTTTTGAAATTATCAAATATTTTTATTCAAATTTATTAAACAAAAATGACAGATCATTGTAATTGTGTCAAGTAAATGTATTAAACATTATATATTTTTAAACATGCTAAAACCGGGCTTAGGTGCAAACCTGATATACGGTTAAAGATATTTATCCGGTAATACGTATAATACCGTTAAAATTATACTTGAATTCTTCGTGCTAAAAATTTAGACTGTTGTAGTTTCGTAAAAAAAATCCACCAATTTTAGAAGAATTTTTTGTGCAATAATCGTGAATAATATTTTTAAGGTGACATTCATGAATGAAAAAATTAAGTATCTGCTCGACAGTGGAGTAGTGATAAACAATCCAGACAGCGTGGATATCGGTGCTGATGTTGATGTCAAAAGGATATCAAATCAGGATGTTGTGATTTTTCCCGGTACAAGACTTTATGGTGAAAGGCTTTTCATATCAAAGGGCGCAATCATAGGTTCTGAAGGCCCTGCTCATGTTGACAACTGCTTTATCGGCCCTGAGGCTGACCTTAAATCCGGCTTTTTCAAGGATGCAACGTTCCTGAAAGGCTCGTCCCCCGGCAGCAACAGCCATGTTCGGGGGGGAACCATAATGGAAGAATTTTCAAAAACAGGCCATAGCGTTGGACTCAAGCAGACAATACTCTTCCCCTACTCTGCCCTTGGGAGCCTGATCAATTTCTGCGACTGCCTGATGTCTGGTGGCACAGGTCCCAATGACCACAGCGAGGTTGGGAGTTCATATATTCACTTCAACTTTACGCCAAACCAGGATAAAGCCACACCATCCTTGTTCGGGGACGTGGCCCTTGGAGTGATGCTTAATCAAAGACCAATATTTCTTGGAGGACAGGGAGGTATTGTCGGCCCCGTAAAGATAGCATTTGGAACCGTCACCGGTGCTGGATCAATTATTAGAAAAAACGCTCTAAAGGAAAACAGACTCATATTTGAATCAGTGCCCAAAAGTGGCAACATTATATACCAGCATGGAATTTACAGAAGTATTAAAAGGCTGATTCTAAATAATTTTACATACATTGCCAACCTGCTCGCACTTTTACAGTGGTATGAAGAAATTCGGGCCATGTTTGTTTCTGATGATTACCCGGAACTTTTGCATGAGGGCTTGTTATTTACCCTTAATTCAGCAATAGATGAGAGGATAAAAAGGCTCAGACAGTTAAAGGACAAAATGCCAGAATCAATCGAGGCATACAGGTCAGCGGCTGGTTCTGCTGCATCGGAAAACCTTATAGCACAGAAAATGGAGTTCATTGAAAAATGGGACGAACTTGAAATTAGAATGTTTGACCTAAAAAAATTCAAGGGCGACAATTCAATATCTGATATATTTAAAGCTGGAATTGCTGAATCCATAAAAATGAACGGAACTGCCTACATTCCTGTTATACATGGCCTGAGCCAGGAACTGGCAAAGACAGGATCTGACTGGCTGATTGATATTGTTGACGTATCATTAGATAAGATGATAACGAGCATTCAATCATTTGCATAATACTTTGAAGAAAACACACGACTTTTCAACTTTTTTTTATAATATTTATCAGTAGTGTCCCGTTTAACTTTTTAGAATAGCACCCAACGTGCTG